>CALDGV010000167.1 GCA_937941745.1 uncultured Prosthecobacter sp.
GACCCCTCGCGTCACGACCCCCGACCTCTTTTGCCGCGACCCCCGCCCCCTCGGACGCCCTGGATCGGGCCTTTTCAGCCGCCTCATCCCCTTCTTCTGGCGCATGAGCCTCCCCCTGTAGGTGGGCTCGCCAGAGCAGGGCAGGGCGTGCCTTGGCCTCTCCCACTCCCTCGAACCTCTCCTGCTGGCGGAGGAGCCTACTCTTGGTGGCGGAAGGCTTGAGGAATGGTTTGCCTTGCAACAGGGGGGACCGCTAAAAGCGTTCTTTTCCGCTCCTCATGATCCCGCTCTCCCGTGAAGCCACCGTCGCACCGCCTGGATTCAACCGCTGGCTGATGCCGCCGGCTGCGATCGCGGTGCACATGTGCATTGGGGAGGTGTATGGCTTCAACGTGTTCAACGTGCCGCTGACGGAGCTGGGGGCAGGCTGGACGATCCCGCAGGTGGGCTGGATCTACTCCATCGCTCTGTTCATGCTGGGGATGTCGGCGGCGGTTTTTGGGAAGTGGGTGGAGCGCAGCGGCCCCCGGAAGGCGATGCTGGCCTCCTGCGCCTGCTTTTGCGGAGGGCTGGTGCTCTCGGCGCTGGGGGTGAAGCTGAAAATGCTGTGGCTGCTTTACCTGGGCTATGGGCTGACGGGCGGCATCGGGCTGGGACTGGGCTACATCGCGCCCGTCTCCACGCTGATGAAGTGGTTTCCGGACCGGCCTGGGATGGCCACAGGGATGGCGATCATGGGATTTGGCGGCGGGGCGCTGATCGGGGCGCCGCTGGGGGTGCGGCTGATGGAGCATTTCAAACCGGCTTCGGCGAGCCTGGGGGTGGCGGAGGCCTTTCTGACCATGGCGGCGCTGTATGCGGTCTCGATGCTCTTCGGGGCCTGGATCGTGCGGGTGCCTGCGGAAGGCTGGAAGCCCGAGGGCTGGGCGCCGAAGGCGCATGCAAAGCCGATGGTGACCACTGCGAATGTCTCGGTGGATGTGGCGTGGAAGACCCCGCAGTTCTGGTGCCTCTGGGTGGTGCTGTGCATGAATGTGAGCGCCGGCATCGGCATCCTGGGGCAGGCCTCGAAGATGTGCGGGGACATGTTTGGAGTGAGCGCTGCAGTGGGCGGCGGCTTTGCGGGCCTGCTGAGCATCTTCAACATGGGCGGCCGCTTCGTGTGGTCGTCCACCTCGGACCTGATGGGGAGGAAGGCGGTGTACTGCCTCTACTTCATCCTTGGCGCGGTGCTGTACTGCCTGATCCCCTGGACGCAGCGGCAGGGAAACCAGACGCTCTTTGTGGTCGTGACGGCGCTGATCATCAGCATGTATGGCGGCGGCTTTGCGACGATCCCGGCCTACCTGAAGGACCTGTTTGGCACCTATCAGGTGGGGGCCATCCATGGGCGGCTGATCACCGCCTGGTCCATCGCGGCACTGCTGGGCCCCTCGCTGGTGAACTACATCTCCACGGCCAACATCGCCTCGGGGATGCCAAAGACGGAGGCCTACAATTCCACGATGTATCTGATGGCCGGGCTGCTGATCGTCGGGCTGGTGGCCAATCTGCTGGTGCGTCCGGTGGACGCGAAACATCACGTGAAAAACTGAGCTTCTGTCATGAACCACATCCGTCTTTTCATCGCCTGGGTCTGGGTGGCCCTGCCTCTGGGCTGGGGCGTCTTCCAGTCTGTGCACAAGTCCCTGCCGCTGTTCGGTCTGGGCGCATCCGCAGCCGCTCCCGCTGTGCCAGGGAAGTGAATTTCATCAGATGAAGCCTCTTCCGCCGAGGTGTGAGGTCCTGGTTGCGCTCAGGGGTGCAGCCTGCCACCATCGGCCCCTCTTTACCCAACCCACTACATCCCCCTTATGAGTCAGAAAGTCGCCTTTGTCGGAGTCGGTCGCATGGGAGCCAACATGGCTCGTCGCTTGAAGGACTGCGGATACACGGTCAGTGCCGTGCATGATGTGAACCGGGAGGCAGCCACAAGCCTGGCGGCGGAGCTGGGCTGTGCCGCGCCGGAGACGCTGGCGGCGGTGACCGCCTCGGCAGACGTGATTTTCACGGTCGTGACCAACGATGCGGCCATGCGCAGCATCTTTTGCCAGCCGGGCGACAACCTTTTCCTCGGTGCAGAAGGCAAGATCTTCATCAACTGCGCGACGCTCTCCCCGGCCATCCACCGGGAGATCTATGAGGCGGCGAAGAAGGCCGGGGCGCACAGCCTGGAGGCCTGCATGGCCTCCAGCATCAGCCACGCCCGGGAAGGCAAACTTTACCTGATGCTGGCGGGTGATGAGCCGGTGTATGAGCAGGTGAAGGGCATGATCGAGCAGATGAGCGTGAACCGCCGCTTCATCGGCGGCCCTGGCCGCGCCGCCGAAGTGAAGGCGCTGGTGAACATGGTGATGAACATCAACACGGCAGGCCTCGCCGAGGGATTGGGGCTGGCGGCAGCGCTGGGCCATGACCTGAACCTGATCCGTGAGGTCTTCTCCCAGACCGGTGCGAACAGCCGGGTGCTGGAGACCGACGGCGGCGACATGTGCGCCCGCGAGCATGACTGCTGGTTCTCGGCTGAACACGCGGCGAAGGACAGCGGCATCGCCCAGGGCATCGCTCATGAAGTGGGGCTGAACCTTCCGCTGAATGATGCCACCACGGCGCAGTATGAGAAGATGGTGAAGCTGGGCCTGGGTGGACTGGACAAGTCTGGCATTGCCGAGCTGACCTTCAAGGGCCGTCACGCGTAAGTCCATGGGCATGGACGAAGCGCTTTATTCCACGATCCTAACCTCCGGAGCCTGGGCCAATCTGACGACCCGGGCCAAATGGCGTCTGAGCGGCGGCGACCGGGTACGTTACCTGAATGGTCAGGTGACGAATGACATCCGGACGGCCCGTGCCGACCGCGCCCTGCTGGCCTGCGTGACGAACGCGAAAGGCCGGGTAGAGGCAGAGATCCGGGTTCATACCACCGAGGATGCCCTGTTTCTCGATGCCCCCGCTGAACTGCGGGAAGCACTGGGTGCACGCCTGGAGCGTTATATCATCGCGGATGATGCTGTGCTGGAGGATGTGACCGAGGACTGGCAGCTCTGGCACTGGACGGGGACATCGGTCCCACCGGAAACGGGCTTTCCGGAAGGTTCACGGAAGCTGGCAAGCTCACGCTTTGGCCTTTCAGGCCTGGACTTTTGGGTGCCCGCCGGGGCAGGGGCGGTTCATCCGCAAGGGCCGGTGCTCTCGGAATCAGACATGGAATGCCTGCGCATCGTGCAGCGAGTGCCAGGATGGCCCGCTGAGCTGAATCCGGAGGTCTTTCCTCCGGAAGCCGGGCTTGAGGAGAGTGCGATGAGCTTCACCAAAGGCTGCTACATTGGGCAGGAGGTGCTTTCCCGCATCAAGACCACGCGGAAGATGCCGCGCGAACTCATCGCCTGGACCGTTGGTGCAGAGGTGGAGGAGTCCACCTTGAAGCCAGGAAGTTCCATCTGGCTGGGTGACAAGGAGGTCGGCACCCTGACCAGTGTGACGCGTCATCCTGCCTCGAACCGCCTGACGGGCCTGGGTTATGTGCGGCAGGGAATGGCCTCGGCGGATTCCGTGTTGCTTGTCGGAAACGGCCCCGCTAGTATCGCCGCACGGCTTGAATTTTCTGCTCTCCTGACCCCATGACTTTGCTGCGTCTTCTTTCTGTTTTCATCGGTGTTTCCGCCCTGTCCAGCCTGAGCTCCTGTAGCATGGGAGGCAGTGCCGATGTGGTGAATCCGACGGTGACCCAGATGGATCAGCTGGATGTCCAGTGGGGGCTTTCCCCGCGGAAATCGAAGGGGGGACCGCGCCGTACTTTTCAATACATGGACACTGGCACGCCGTCTGCGGCAGCTGCTCCGTCTCCTGCCCCCGCTCCCGCTGCGGCGGCACCTGCCATGATCGCTCCAGAGCCCCCGGCTCCGGCCGTGGTGACTCCTCAGAGCGCTCCAGTGACCGTGCCTAGCACCCTGCGCTGATTCCTGCTGTCTTTTTCAACGCTTTGCATCCTCATGTCTGCCTCGAAACACCTTGCTCTCCTCTTCCTGGCTCTCACCAGCAGCA
The DNA here is from genome assembly GCA_937941745.1 of uncultured Prosthecobacter sp. GTDB lineage: Bacteria > Verrucomicrobiota > Verrucomicrobiia > Verrucomicrobiales > Verrucomicrobiaceae > Prosthecobacter. Next base: position 4,084 of record CALDGV010000167.1, read on the forward strand.
CCGTGCTGAGCTGGGCACAGCAGCTGCCTGCGCCGACGGTCCCAGCGCCAAGTGCGCCCGCCTCGGCGCCTTCGGTGACACCTCCAGCAGCGGCACCTGCCCTGCCAGACATCGAAGCCATTGCCAACGAGGCTCAGCGCAAGCTGTTTGAAGCCGCCGACAAGGCCAGCGGTGGGGCGGCTGCCACAGCTCCTGTACAGGGTCAGACACCGGGCTTCATCGATGGGCCGACCATGATCACCACCGGCAAGGGGCAGAAGGCGACTTTTGCTGCTCCCAAGCTCGAGGACCCTTCCACCTGGACAAAAGGCTCGAACCACAAGGTGGCTGTGATGGAGGTGAAGTTCGGTGGCCGCAAGGAAACCGTGATGTTTGAGCTGTATCCC
>CALDGV010000168.1 GCA_937941745.1 uncultured Prosthecobacter sp.
TATCGCGCAACATGGTCATGGAATGGTCGCACAAGCTGCGCCGGCACGATTTCCATGAGGAGACCTCGCTCGCCCGCCGCGCCCGCGAGGTGGCGCCCTCCTTGAGACGCCGCACCACCGTCATCGTGCTGAGCGACCTCCATGATCCCGAGGCTTTTGCCGCGCTGCAGGTGCTGGCGCAGGAGCATGACTGCCTCGTCCTGCATCTCCAGGATTCCGCCGAGCTGAACCTCAAGGGCGCTGGACTCTTTCGCGGCCGTGAGGCCGAGTCCGGGCGCGGCTTTATCGGCCACGGGCGACGCGCCTTCATCAAGAGCGAGGAATGGAAAGCCGAACTCACCCGCTTCGGGATCGATTACCTGCATCTGCGCACCGACCAGCCCATCCTCGGCAGGCTGCGTCACTTTTTGAACCGCCGTGGCTTGGGAGGCAGCTCGGGCCGATGAACAAGCGCAAGCGCACGCCCTGGCCTTGGTTGCTCGCGCTCGTGGCGGGTGCCGTCGTGGTTTATCTTTTCGTGCGACCCAAGGATGACGCACTGCGGGTGCCGCTCGGAGTTGAGCAAGCCGCGATTGTCACCTACAGCGGCCCCTTGCTTGACGTGGCACCCTACAAGTGGGGCGTGGCGGTGAACGTGCGCATCGCGGGGGTCAGGGAGCTGCCCGACCGCCGCGTCTATGACCTGCGCTACATCGTCAACCGCGCGGGCACCTTTGATCTGAAGGACTACCTGGTCGCCGCCGACGGCAGTTCGCTGGAGGGCCTGCCCTCGTTCCAGTTTGCAGGCGACGCCAAGCTCTCCAAGGACCTCGACACGCGCATCCAGGAGACCGAGGCGCTGCGAATTGAGGTGGGTGGCCGCTACTATGAGACCCTGGCCTTGCTGACGCTGCTTTGGATCGGCTGGCTTTTGCTGCTGATCTTCTGGAAACGGCCGAAGCCGCCCGCCGCGCCGGAGGAGGGGCCGCCGCCGCCCACCTTCGCCGAGATGATGACGGGCTTTGTCACGCAGCTCGAAGCCGGAACGCTCAGCGCCGAGGCGAAGGCCCAGATGGAAATGGCCCTGCTGCGGCGCTGGCGTGACGAACTTGCGCTCGTCGCCGAGCCCATGCACCGCTCGCTCGACCGGATCGCCCGTGACGACCGCACGGGCGAGGTCTGGAAAAAACTCCAGCACTGGCTGCATCATCCCAGCCCCTCCGTGACGGGGTCCGAGCTGGCCGCCTTGCTCAAGCCTTATGCCCTGAATCCCGCGCCATGATTTTCCAGCATCCCCAACTGCTTGGCCTGCTGGCGCTGCCGGTCATTCTCGCCTTTTGGGAATGGACACGACGCGGGCAGCCGGTGGCCCTGCCGTTCGACCACGGAAGTCAGGGGCGCGGACGCTTTTTGCACTTTCTGGTGCTGTGCGCCAACTGCCTGCCGGCGGCGCTGCTGGGCCTGGCCATCGTGTTCCTCGCGCATCCCATGACCCACACGCCGCCGGAAGTGGAGCGGCAGCTGAACAACGTGCAGTTCGTGCTCGACACCTCCGGCAGCATGGCGGAGGAGCACGGCCCGCAGAACCGGGGGCGTCACCTGCGCTTCGACTCCGCGATGGAGGCCATCGAACAGTTCACCAGCTACCGCCAAGGCGACGCCTTCGGGCTCACCATCTTCGGGCGGGAGTTCATCCACTGGCTGCCGCTCACGCTCGACACGCAGTCCATCCCGCTGTCGAAGCGCTTCATTGAACCCGGGGGCTCCCAGCCGGATGCGAAGTCACCGGGAGGCCGCGGATGGCCCGACGAACTCTGGGGCGGCACCTTCATTGGCAAGGCCCTGCACGGCGCCGCCGACCTGCTGGCGCAGCGGCCGGAGGGGGACCGCATGATCATCCTGATGACGGATGGCGAAAGCCGGGACATCGAGCCGCCGCTGGACGCCGCGATCATCGAGCACCTGCGCGCCGAAAGGATCCTCCTTTTCAGCGTCATGCTCACGGGCGACAAAGTTTCCGAGCACCTCATTCACATCACCCGAGCCACCGGCGGGGAAGTCTTCAACGCTGTCACCCCCGAGGCCCTGGCCAGCGTGTTCAAGCGGATTGATGAAATGAAAAAAGTCGTCGTCCTGGAGAAGCGCCCACAGGTTGTGGACTTCTACGATCCCTTCTTCATTCCGGCCCTGGGCCTTCTCATCGCGAGCGTGCTGGTGCTTTTTGGCATGCGTTTCACCCCTTGGTAGAGCCCGTTTGTGAGTTGCATCTGCCCAGGAATCCTTTTCTGCTCGGCTGCCGCGACTAGCTGCATCTCAAGGAAGGCGCAGAAGCTTGAACAATGTCATTTGTTGTCCCAGATCAAATCTGCTGGAGCAATTTCTATGATTCAGTTTCAGCAGCAACTTCCGAGACTTTCTTTGTGCATGCCAGATCTAAAAAATTGCGTGTGAATAGGTGCTATTGCTTTCGAAATAGAACTTTACGGAACCCTTAGATCAGAATGTGTTTGGTGATAAAAAGAGCGCTAAAGTGCTAATGCCGGTGCTGCGGAAAGCTAATTCAGGCAGCCATTGTCTAATTAGATTTCGGTTAAATCAAACCGTTGACCATGAACAAATTTCTTGGAGCGGGTGATGGGAATCGAACCCACGTATCGGGGGTGCCATGTTTGCTGATGTTTGACAGTGTCCTAATTCATTTATTATCAGTGACTTGAATTATAGCTGTATTTTCCTGGACATAGCTAAACAGAGGTCATTTGTTCTTACCTTGGTTCTTACCTTTCTCTCATGGCTTCTCTCTGGAAACACCCCAAATCCCGCTATTGGTCCGCATGCTTCACCAGCCATGACGGACGGCGGATCAAGCGCTCCACCAAGGAAACCAATCGCAAGAAGGCCGAGGTGATCGCCAACAGGTTGGAGGAGGTGGCACGGAAAAAGAAAACCTTTAAGCAGGTGCGCGACATCATTGAAGACCTCAGAACGGAGATTACCGGGGAACGCGTGGTGAGCACCACTGTCCGGAACTACGTCGCAGCTTGGCTGGCTGAAAAGGCCGACGAAACGAAGGCTAGCTCAATGCAGACCTACAGGTCAGCCACGGCCAAATTCCTGACCAGCCTGGGATCCAAGGCCGATGAGAGCATGACCGAGATCACCCGGCATGACATCATGGAGTTTCGCAAATCGATGGTCGGGAAGGTTTCTTCCACTAGCGTCAACCACAACCTGAAGTGCATCAAAATGCTCTTCAAGGCTGCCAAGCAGCATCAGATCATCGAGGATAATCTGGCTGAAACGGTTGATACGGTTCGGAATGTTTTTGCGCAGAAGCGTCGCCCCTTTACAATGGATGAGCTGCGCCTGACCTTGGACGCCGCAGATGAGGAGTGGAAGTCGATGATCCTTTTTGGTCTTTACACTGGGCAGCGCCTCTCAGACATCGCCGCATTGACATGGTCAAACGTCGATCTGAAGCACGATCTGCTTCACTTCACGACTGCGAAAACCGGTCGAGCGATGAACATTCCCATTGCGGCCCCCCTTAGAAAGCACCTGGACGCCTTGC
>CALDGV010000169.1 GCA_937941745.1 uncultured Prosthecobacter sp.
GGTGATGACATCGCCCGGCAGCACGGAAAGCTGGCTTTGATGCAGTGCGGCGAGCTCGGCAGCACGGCCGCAGCTCCAGGCACCGAGCCCTGCGGCATGGTGCAGGGGGATGCCCTGGGCGGCGAAGGCGGCGCAGACGCCGGTGAGCACATCGCCCATGCCTCCGGTGGCCATGCCGGGATGGCCGGTGGTGTTGACGAGGCTGGGCTGGCCTTCGGTGGCAATGACGGTGCGGGCCCCCTTGAGCAGCAGGGTGTGGCAGGGGTGCGCCAGCGCCCACATTTCCGCCTGGGTGAGGCGGGGATGCGCGCCGCCATCGCCCACCAAGCGGGCCATTTCGCCTGGATGGGGCGTGAGCAGCCGCGGCGGGGTGGAGGTGAGAAAGGGGGCTCTTTCGAGCCGCGCCAGCATCGTCAGGGCATCCGCATCCACGACCGCCGGGGCGGGGGCATACTGAACGAGGGTGAGGATTTCATCTTCATGATCGAATCCAGCACCGGGACCGATGGCCAGCGCATCGAAGCGCATCTCGAGGGCCTCGCGGAAGTCCTTCACAGGCTTCACCATCACCTCCGGCGGCACGCGGGCGGCCAGCAGGGGATAGACGTCTTCCTTCACCAGCAGGGTGACGAGCCCGGCCCCGGCCCGCAGCGCTCCGCCGCAGGCGAGAACAGCCGCCCCCAGGAAGCCGCGTGAGCCGGCGACGATGCCGAGGCGACCTGCCTGGCCTTTGTGAAACTCGAACGGACGCCTGGGCAGAAAGCCGCGCAGCAGATCGGGCGTGAGAAGCTGGGGGCTGCCATCCTCCCCGACCTGCAATTCCTGCAAGGGCACCAGGGCCAGCCTGCCGACGTAAGGGGTCGCACGGTCGGCAATCAGGCCGCTTTTGCAGCCGCCGACGGTGACGGTGAGGTCGGCGATGACGCAGCTCGTGGAAGGTTCGCCACGATCTCCATCCAGCCCAGAGGGGATGTCCATGGCCACGGTGAAGGCGTGGGCTGTGGCGCGCAGGTGGTTCATCTCATCGGCGAGCCTGCGCAGTTCGGGTCGCATTTCACCGATGGCACCGATGCCCAGCAGGCCATCGAGCTGCACGAGCGGCCTGGGCAGGCTCGGCAGGTAGGGGGTGGCTTCCAAGAGGGTGAGGTCCGCCATGGCATCCAGGTGCTCATGGGGGAGCGGCTTCAGCTTTTCCGGCGGGCAGCTGAGCCGGGCCAGCACCTTCCAGCCCTGCCTTTGCAGTTCGCGACCTGCGACCAGGGCATCACCGCCGTTGTTGCCGCTGCCGAGGTAGAGAATGAGGGTGCCCGGATGAGGAAAGAAGCGCTGAACCTCCCACGCGATGCCCTGGCCCGCCTGTTCCATCAGTTCGGCAGCGCTGACGCCACGTTCGAAGGCACGGGCCTCAATCTCCTGCATCTGGCGACATGTGATGGTCATGGTGAAGGCGCGTCCATGTGACGCGCCTGACCTTTGCCATGGACCGAGGGCAGATGTCCAGCGTCTGTCTCAGACAGCGCCCAAGGGGAACAAGGCTCAGCGTTCGCGACGACGGTCGGAAGGAAGGCTTTCAAAGCGTCCTGAAGGCGCTGCTGGGGCTGACATGGAGGTCAGGGCGCTTCTGGAAGGAGCTGGAGGCGGTGTGGAAAAGCTGGCGACTCCTGGGCTGGGCCGTTCGGAGCGTCCGCTGGGGCGAGGCAGGGAGGGTGCCTCAAAGCTGCGCACGGGGCTCGAACGCTCCACGTTCGGAAACACAGGCGAGGGAGCCGGGCTGGAGCGCAGCGTGGGGCGGCTCAGGGTGCGGGACGACGGCAGGCTCGGCGTGCTAGGAGGAGCCGAGAACAGCGACGAACCGCGGAAGCTGGAAGGCTGGGTGACCTGCGCGGCATACCGGCTGCTGGCGGAGTGGATGCGCGGGGAATAGCGGCTGTGGGAGCTGTGATGATGATGACCGCTGGTGGAGTAGCCTGGGCGGTAGCAGTTGTTCCGTCCCCAACCCCATCCGTTGCCGCCGAAGAAGCTGAAGCTGCTGGTCACCGGCGTGTAAAGGGGACTGTAGCCATAGCCATAAGGTGTCGAGTCGTAGTAGGCCACGCTGGAGTAGCCGCCGGCTCCGGGCGGGAAGCCTCCCACAGGATAGCCGTAAGGATCGACGACACAGGAGGAAAGCGTCAGGCTGCTGAGTGCGGTGACGGCGAGGAGGCGAAGCGAGGTTTTCATGGCCGCGAGATGGGACTGCAATGCCTGGAAGGCTATTCAATCATTGGAGGGAAAACCTCGGAAAAAGTTCAAGGCGGTCTGCGTGGTGATGCGAGCGGTCTCTTCAACGGTTTGTCCCCGCATGGCAGCCACGGCGCGTGCGGTGTCGGCGACATAGGCGGGCTCACAACGCTGGCCGCGATGAGGCACAGGCGCGAGGTAAGGCGCATCCGTCTCCAGCATGTAGCTGCCATCAGGCACGGTGCGCACGGTCTCACCGGCCGGGCCAGGGTTCTTGAAGGTCACGATGCCGGTGAAGGAAAGCAGGTGCCCCGCCTCCAGCAGTGGCTCTGCTTGCTCCAAGGTGCCGGTGTAGCAGTGAAACACAGCCCGCAGCCTGCCATGGTAAGGAGTGACCTGCTTCACTAGGTCGTCCCAGCTTTCACGGTTGTGCAGCACGACGTTCAATCCGAGTTCGACCGCCAGATCGAGCTGCAGCCGCAGGCAGTGAGCCTGATGCGCTTTCCAGCTTTCGAGGTCAAAGCCCTCGGGCGGAGCATGGAAATAGTCGAGCCCCACCTCACCGATGGCGGCGGTTTTGGGATGCCTGGCCAGCTCGCGCAATTCCTCGATCCAGGCTTCACCAGAAACACTATCAACATCGCAGGGGTGGATGCCCACGGCCACCCGCACATCCGGCTCGCGCTCGGCGATGGCCAGGCACTTGCGGGCATTCGCGAGGTCCGTGGCAGGCACGAGCATCCGGGAGACGCCTGCGGCACGGGCACGGCTGAGGATGTCCGTGAGGTCGGAGTCGAACTTGTGGCTGCCGAGGTGGGTGTGGGTGTCGAAAAACATGATCCAGTGCGCCTGTTGCAAACATCAGCCCAGGTCAGCACACAACCGGAAAGCCGGGGGTCAGCGCCACCAGACTTCTGG
>CALDGV010000170.1 GCA_937941745.1 uncultured Prosthecobacter sp.
TTCACGTCCGTCAAAAAAGCCTCCTGAGCTCCAGGCTTGGCCGTGCCGGCCAGGCCCATTGTCTCAACATGACGCCCTTGTGCTCGGAAGAGAAGTTCCGGGGTGGCTCCCCGGAATCCTTGGCTGCCCTGAACCCAGGCATAGCCCCAGGTGTTGTCCGGCGCATTCATGACCTTTTCGACGAGGCGGAGCGGATCGCCTTGGGCGATCGTGCCCCGCTCGGTCAGCACGGGCACCATCTTTTCCAGCCGTTTGGCCAGCACCTCACGGCGGATGCGGCGGAAAGCCATCTTGAACCACTCGGTGGCCGGCTTGGCCCAGTTGATGTGTGGCGGCTGGGCTTCTTTCCAACCCACCTCGGCAGCCAGGGAGTCCGCCGTCACAGGCACCAGCCGGGCAGGCTTTTTCCAGGGAGCCGGATCGCTGAGATCGAAGTCGTTCACATAGAAAGCGCCTCCATCTGCAGGCATTTCCCTCAGGGATTCAAAGGGGCCCTGTCCGATCCACGCCCGTCCTCCGGGCAGCCTGAAAAATGCGAGGTCTGTCATGTGCTGAAAGCATAGTGAAACGCCTGGAAGAGGGTGCAAGGATGAGGCTTCCTGATTTCGGAGATTGCATTTCAGCGCGGGTGGCAACATTTGAAACGCATGCGCCTCGTCCATTTCGCCTATCTTCTGACCGCTCTGCTGATCGCCGCCACCTCTTATCTGGCGTGGGAAGGCCAGCAGGCTGCCCGGGGAGCCCGGAAAGAGCTGGATTTCATCAAGAAGAAGCAGGCCGCCGGGGAATCTGCTGCGCCTGCAGCTGACAGCCTCGTGCCTGTTCCCCTGCCCTCAACACCCGCCACCTCCATCACGCCTCCGAATCCGGGAACTCTGGCACCGGCACCCACTGCCCCCAGCATGGCCACGCCAGCCGTCACCGAACTGCCGGGTGGAGGCCTGACCGTGCCCAAGACGGTGGCGGAAGCTGAAGCCAAGGGCGTCAACACCAACACCCTGACACCTGTGCAGAAGCAGGTGATGGCCGCCAAGGCCGTCGGCAAGGTGAAGACCATCGTGAAGGACCAGGGATTCGTCGTGATCGATGTGGGCTCGAAACAAGGCATCACCCAGGGCCAGCAGTTGGAGGTCCGGCGTGACAACGGCGTGCTCGGCAAGCTCCGGGTGTCCAGCACCATCGAGGAAAACGAAGCCGTGGCCGACCTTGATCTTTCGTCCGTCCCTCCGGGAGTGAGCATCGAGCCCGGCGATGAACTGATTCAGCCCCTGCCCCGCTGATGGCCCGCATCCGGCTCGATCAAGCCCTCGTGCAGAGCGGTCAGGCACCCTCGCGCGAACAGGCCAAGCGACTCATCATGGCGGGTGAAGTCATGCTCGGGGATCAAGTGATCACCAAACCCGGCTGGCTGGTCCGTCCTGATGCTGTGCTCAACGTCAAACAGCCGCCCAAGTATGTGAGCCGTGGTGGCTTGAAGCTCGAAGGCGCCCTGGAGCATTTCCAAATCGACGTCCACGGCCTTGTGGCGATGGATGTGGGCGCTTCAACCGGAGGCTTTACGGATTGCCTGCTTCAGCGCGGTGCCGTCAAGGTTTATGCCTTTGATGTCGGCACAAATCAGATGGTCTGGAAACTGCGCAATGACCCGAGGGTGGTCTGCCGCGAGAACTTCAACGTCCGTCACATGCAGGCCGCCGATGTGCCGGAGCAGGTGGACCTGATCGTTGCCGATGTCTCCTTCATCTCGCTCACCCTGGTTCTACCAGGAGCCTTGAGCGCCTTGAAGCCGGGCGGGCAGGCCCTGGTGCTGGTGAAACCCCAGTTTGAGCTGACTCGTGAGGACATCGGGCCGGGCGGCATCGTGCGCGATCCTGAACTGCATGCTCGCGCCTGCCAGCGCATTCACGATTTCGTGCTCAGCCAGCCAGGCCTGGAATGGCGCGGCCTGGTGGAATCCTCCATTCAGGGCACCGACGGCAACCGCGAGTTTCTCGCCTGGTTTGCCAAGGCTGCCTGAAGACTCAGCCAAACAGCTCCACGAGGGGCTTGCCCTCATCGAGCAGGTTGTAAGCACGACCCAGCCGGTCATGAGCCTCCAAGTTGTCGATGCCCATGGCATAATAAACGGTCTTGGTGATATCCTCTGGATAGATGGGCCGGTCCTTGGGATACTCACCTCGGGCATCGGTCTCGCCCACCGCCATGCCACCACGGATGCCTGCGCCTGCCATCAGCACGCTCATGCAGGCGGTCCAGTGATCGCGCCCGGCGCCGGCACTGCCGCCACTGCGTCGGTCGCCTATCTTGGGCATGCGTCCCATCTCACTCGTGACAAGCACAAGCGTCTCATCGAGCAGGCCGCGTGAGGAAAGATCCTCCAGGAAAGCCGAAAAGGAGCGGTCGAACTTGGGCAGCAGGTACTGGCGCAGGCAGTTGAAGTTGTCCCCATGGGTGTCCCAGCCACCGGCACTCTTGCACTGCTTGGCGGTGCTCTCATCCTCCTTCCAAAAAACGGTCACAAAAGGCACCCCGGCCTCGACCATCCGCCGTGCCATCAGGAGGCTCATGCCATTGATGTCCTGGCCGTAGCGCTCGCGCAGACTCAGCGGCTCGCTCTGGATGTCGAAGGCATTCGCCGTGCTGCTGGAAGAAAGAAGGTCAAAGGCACGCTCCTGCTGGCGCGCATAGTTCTGCACCATCATCTCATGGTCGAGCTCACGACGCGCCTCGTTCATGGCGGCCAGCAGGGACTTACGGTCCTGCATTCTTGCTGCAGACATGCCACCCGACATGGAGATCGTCGGCGCAGCGAAGTTCAGCGGCTCATCGAAGCTGCCGTTGAGGAAAAAAGGATCGAACTCCATGCCGATGCGTCCGGCGAACTGCCCAGGACGGGTAAAGGGCAGCTTGCTGGGCTTGTGCGGCAGCGTGATGAGCGATGGCAGAGAAGGATGCGGCGGACGCTTCATCGCCACCACACTGCCCATGTAGGGCCAGTCTTCCGGGTAGGGGCGGCGGTCGTTGCCCTGCTGCTTGAAAGTGACGTCGGGAGCATGGCCGGTGAGGTTGTAATAATACCCCGCATGATGATCCCCTGTCGCCCGGCCGCCATCAGTGACGCCATGAATCATGGCAAAGCGATGTGCCTGCCGGGCCAGAAGAGGCAGATGCTCGCACAAGACGATGTCATCCCCACGGGTGCGGATCGGCTTGAACTCACCGCGATACTCCAGCGGCGCCTGCGGCTTCATGTCCCACATGTCAATGTGGGAGGAACCACCGCAGAGGAAGAACAGCACGGTGGACTTTGCGGGCTTGGCCAGCGTCGGCGAAGCAGCCGAAGATCCCGTCGTGGCCTGCACTCCGCCTCGGAAGCCAAGAGATGCCAGACCCATCGTCGAAGCCGTGAGAAAGGCCCGGCGATCCATCGAGGGACGGAATAGCGGCGACATGATCGGGATGAAGAAGCCCTCCCTTTACGCCAGAAAACCTGCCGCCCTCTCAGAACGGCAGGCTTTCGTTCAGAACAGACGGCTTTCGATCAGGCGGCAGCGCCTGCATCCTCGGCTCCGCCGGCTGACTTGCGCTGGCCAGCCTCGCGATCAAGCACCAGCAGGCTGGCGGGATCATTGCCAGCCAGTTTCAGGCGGTCCAGCATGTCGCGCACGGTCTTTTCCTCCTCCATCTGCTCAT
>CALDGV010000171.1 GCA_937941745.1 uncultured Prosthecobacter sp.
AGCGTCACAAAGCGTGCCTTCGTCTCATGGCTGATGATGGTGGCCAGGGTGGTCTTGCCCACCCCCGGAGGTCCGTAGAGGATGATGGAGGAAAAGCGGTCGCTCTGGATGGCCCGGCGCAGCAGCTTGCCTTCGCCCAGGATGTGCTGCTGGCCGGTGTACTCCGCCAGGCTTCTGGGCCGCATCCTCGCCGCCAGCGGAGCCTGGGCATCCACTCCCGGCTGTGCGGGAGCCTCAGGGGCAGGGGAGGTAAAGAGATCGTCTGACATGAAGAAGCACCGCCAGTCTGCCGCGGATCAGAAGGCGGGCAACTGCCCAGACAGGCCGGGAGTCTGGGAAATGCTCTGCTCAGGTTCCGGAGGCTCCGGAGTGGCGGGGGCAGCCTGACAGGTTCCTTATTTCAGGCTGCGCAGGTAGGCCACGAGGTCCAGGAGTTCGCTTTCCGGCAGGGTTTGGTCCAGGCCCATGGGCATGAGACTGGTCGTCAGGGTGGTGTCTCCCGTGATGCTCTGGTGCGGAACGGTCTTCTCCTGACCGGCGACATCCACCACCAGGAGCCCCTCCGCCGTGTGGCTGCGGATCACGCCCATGGTCTGCTGGCCATCGCTGGTCTCGATGATGTGGGCCTCGTAGTCCCGGGCCAGGGTGTTGCTGGGGAAGAGGATGCTTTCCAGCAGGTCGCGCTCATTGCGGATGGCGCCGATCTTGGTCAGGTCGGGGCCGATGGCGCGGCCGGTGTCGCCGATCTTGTGGCAGGCGATGCAGGTGCCTTTGCCAGCGGCGAAGTGGGCTTTGCCGCGGGCGGCATCCCCGGAGGTGCTCACCTTCTCCGCCAGGGGACTGAGCTGGCGCTTTTTGGCTTCCAGGGCCTCGGTGGCCTTCTCATAGGCGGGGTGGATGATGGTTTCAAAGATGTCCACGGGCAGGTCGGCCAGGGCGGTGCGGTAATGGCTTTCCTGCTGGCTGGCGATGGCGGGGTTTCTGGCCACCTCGGTGGCGATACGGCGCGCCACGTCGGCATCCTTGTGCTTTTTGAACAAGGGCAGCAGGGTCTTCAGCTCCACCGGGCCGAGGGTGGCAAAGAGCGGGGCCACCTCCACGACCTGCTCCTTGCTCATCGGCGCGGCGGCGAGCATGCCGGCGGCCTGGATTTTCGCGGCGGAGGAGGAGGCGGGGTCGGCAACGACGCCTTTGACCATGGCAAAGGTGTCGCCGGTGAGCTTCACGCTGCGGGCGGCATCCAGGGCCTTCAGTCGGATGGAAAGCGGGCGCTTGGCATCGGCGGAGAGCGCCTGGAGGGCGGTGTCAAAATGCGGAGAGCGCAGCCTTTTGATGGCATCGAGCACCAGCGGTGTCGGGGAGGCGGCGAGGAGCTGGTCCAGCGGTGCCAGCCAGGCCTCATTCACGGTGCCGGTGGTCTGCGCCGCCAGCACCCGCAGGGCGATGGACTCCGCCCCGGCCTTGGACAGCAGGTGGGTGATGAGCTTCTGCGTCTGTGGCTGAGCCAGCTGGGCCGTGCAATAGCCTTCGAGGGCTTTTTCGCGCTCAGCGCTGAGCTTGTCGGCCTCCAGCCATTTCAGAAGCTGGGGCGTGATCCATTCATCGGCGTCTTGATGAGCGGTGACCAGGTTCAAGGCCACGCGGGCGAGCGCAGCATCCTTGGAGTCGAGGTGCTTGGCGGCCACGCCCATGCTCAGGTTCATGCTGGAGGCGTCGTCTGGCACAAAGCTGACCAGCATCCGGCGAAGCGCCGCGGGCTGGGTTTCCTTCTTCAAATCATCCAGGCTGACGATGCCGGTCTGCTGAGCGAGCTGAATGACGGAATGCTCCAGCGTGGCATCCAGGTCTGCACGCAGGAGGTTTTGCAGGGCCTTGGCGATCTGGGCGTGCTCCGCAGCCTTGGCCTCCGGCAGGTTCTGCGCCAGGGCCTCCAAGGCGCGGCGCTGAAGCATCGGGGACTGCGACTGCAGATCGGCGACGAGGGCCTTGGCCGACTTCGGCTGCGCAGCGCCTTGAGCGGCGAGCTTCACCGGCTTGGCGGGCTTGATGCGGTAGATGGCGCCGAGGATGTCGGACTTGGCCATCAAGCTGCTGGGGCAGCCGATGCGGAACCAGCCACCGGTGTCGAAGAGCAGCAGGGAGCCATCGCGAGGATCCTCCATGACGTCGGTCGGGTGAATGTCGGGGTGGTGGAGCTTTAGGAACTCATTTTCCACGGCGCGGTAGGTGCTGCCTTCCGGAATGAGCTCCATGCGCACGAGGCGGCCGGTGTTGAAATGAGTCACCATCAGGTTCTCGGTTCTTGGTTCCCGGTTCGCGGTCGGATACGTCTTCCAGAAGGTGCAGCCGCTGACGGCCACATGGCCGAAGTTGTACATCACCGGCATTTTTTCGAGCGTGCGCGGCAGATGCTCGATGGCCTTGAGCTGGTCGGCGCGCTCATAGACACCGCCGTAGAGCCAGTGGATGATCGTGTCGCCGCGCGGCTGGGAGTAGTAGAGGTTCTGCACGCCGATGACATCGCCGCCGGCGGTGAAATCCACCTCCACGGGGTTGTCGCCACAGCCGAGCGAGTGCCACTGCACGTCCTTGCCATCTGGCAGGCAGCTCCAGATGCCGCAGGCCAGGGATTCATCCACCAGCGTGCCGTCTTTCTGCGCCACCTTGTGGCCTTTGCGGCCATGGCACCAGTAGAGCCGGCCGTTCGTGGGGTTCAAAAAAGGGCCGTGGATGTCTGCGGCGTTGCCGGTGTAGTCGAAGCCGGTGACGATCTCCTCACGCTGGTCAGCCACGCCATCGTTGTTGGTGTCCGTGAGCTTCCAGAGCGAGGGCGGCGAGCCGACGTAAAGGCTGCCGTTCAGCCAGCAGGCTCCCTGGGGGAAGGTCATCTTGTCGGCAAAGATGGTGCTCTTGTCGTAGATGCCGTCGCCATCGGTGTCCTCCAGCATGAGCACGCGGTTGGGCGGG
>CALDGV010000172.1 GCA_937941745.1 uncultured Prosthecobacter sp.
CACCACGAGGCTGCTTTCGGGAACCGTCGATCTCCGGAGCACGGCCCCCTGACCTATTACCCACTAGCTGAACCATCAACCCAACAGACCACGAAACCAAACCACCCATGAAATCCAGACTCCTCCACCTGTTCGCCTCGGCGGCGCTGCTCTTCGGCGGCACAGCCTCGGCGCACATCGGCTACACTGGCCGCGACTTCGGCACGATCGTGCCAGGCGGCGCACCTGTGACGATCAGCGGGCAGTCCGTCACCGGCAATTATGGCTGGGCAGACGGCACCGATGATGACTTCGGCGACAGCCACCATCTGCGGGCTTTCCGCTTCAAGCTGACCAGCTCCGCCTACGTCACCATCACCTTCAGCGGTTCCAACAACGGCGGGGCCAAGGATGGCACCATCAAGCCCGCTTTCTCCATCTATCGCGGACTGGCCCACCTGCCGCCGATCACAACGGCACCCGGCAGCCCTGACTACGACACGGCTCCGATCACCCTGGCCTACTTGGCCACGCTGCCCGGAGTGCCCAAGGAAGGCGCCTTCCGCTCCCTCAACGACTGGCGTGTCGGCGGCGAAAACCAGCCCGGCCCGACCTTCGACTTCGAGGCGGCAGACGGCCTGAGCACCTTCGTTTACCAGGGCCATGCTGCGGATGGCGATGCCACGCTCTATGGCGTGGCTTCAGGCATTGAGGGCGATGGGAATGCGGATGGCACCGCCCGGAAGTCTCTCTACCTGCCTGCCGGAGATTATTCCATCTTCGTCGGCGGTGCGAACTATGCCGGACAGGCTCCGACGGCGGACGAAACCTCTTATGGCCTTGTCGGCACGGTTTCGGCGTCTGTCTTCACCTACGTGACCGGTGATCCGGTGGAGGGCGGTGTCAGCTACGCGCATCAGGTGACCATCGGCCCCAAAAGCGCAGGCCATTTCAGCGGCCATGTCGGGGCCTGGAGCTGGGAGGACAATTCCCTCTTCGGCGGAGAAGGCCAGGGTGCCAGCCCCGTCGGCTGGACGCACACCTCACACTGGCTGGCCCTGCGCGTGCAGCAGGACATGAACCTCACCATCACAATGACTCGTGATGCAAACGTGCCCTGGCCCAGCGTCGAAGACCCCGGCCGGAAGGCGGACACCAGCAGCATGTTCCCCAGCTTCACGCTGTGGAGCAACTGGGACAACGATGACGGTGACCATCACACCTACAACAACCGTGGCAGCGTGGATTGGGCCGAGGACCTGGTTTACCGGGACCACCTCGACAACAGCACGCAGGACACCATCACCCGCACCTACTTCCTGCGTGCCGGAGACTACACGATGGCGCTCGGCAGCAACGCACCCGCCACCAACACCAACCGCCAGGGCTACAAGATCAGCTTTGCCACCACCGAGGTGAACAAGGCGGACCCGGCTTCCGGCGGCATCGGCTATGCCTACACCGTCGTCGCGGGTGCGGGTGAGAGCGGCAGCTTCAGCAGCCATGTCGGGGCCTGGAGCTGGGAGGACAACAGTTTGTTTGGCGCGCCTGGGCAGAGCATGCTGCCCGTCGGCTGGACGCACACGAGCAACTGGGTCGCCGTCAAGCTCACCCAGGACACCTTCTTCAGCCTCACCCTGGAACGCGATGCCAACGTACCCTGGCCCAGCGTCGAAGATCCCGCCCGCCTGGCTGACACGACCAGCATGTTCCCCAGCCTCAGCCTCTACCGTGGCTGGGACAATGACGGCGGCGACTTCCACACCTACAACAACCGTGGCAACGTGAGCTGGGCGGAGGACCTCCGCTACCTCGACCACGTGGACAACAGCACGGACGAGAAGATCACCCGCACCTGGCGGCTGCCCGCCGGGGATTACACCCTGGCACTCGGCAGCAACGCCCCCGCCACCAACACCAACCGCCAGGGCTACAAGGCCACCTTCAGCACGCAGGCCGCAGGCGGCGTGATCGGCGGCGACCCTGCCAGCGGCGGCATCGGCTACTCCCACACCTTCAGCGTCGGCCGTGGCGAAAGCGGCAGCTTTTCCAACCACGTCGGAGCCTGGAGCTGGGAGGACAACAGCCTGTTTGACGCCGAAGAGGGCGAGGCGCCCGTCGGCTGGACCCACACCAGCCGCTGGGTGGCGGTTCACGTCAAAGACCACCTCATGCTGAACATCACCATGGCCCGTGATGCGAACGTGCCCTGGGCCGCCGCACCTGTTGAGCTGAATGGCAAGGCCGACACGGCCAGCATGTTCCCCAGCTTCACGATCTGGCGCGGCTGGGACAATGACGGCACCGACCTCCACACCTACAACAACCGCGGCAACGTCGCCTGGGCGGAGGACCTAACCTACCTCGACCACTACGACAACAGTACGGCGGAAAGCATCACGCGGAGCTACACCCTGCCTCCCGGCTACTACACCTTCGCGCTCGGCAGCAACGCCCCTGCCACCAACACCAACCGCCAGGGCTTCAGCTTCTCCTGGAGCACTTCCACCCCCGCCCTGGTCGCGCCGGTCATCACACAGCAGCCCAGGAATGCGGAAGTCCTGGCCGGGAAGAGCGCCACCTTCAGCATCAAGGCCAGCGGTCCTGGCCTGGGCTACCAGTGGTTCTTCAAAGGCAGCCCCATCGCTGGCGCAACGAACGCCAGCCTCACGGTCTCAAACGCCGCGCTCAATCAGGCCGGAGCCTACACCTGCACGGTGCGCAACACCGCCGGCTGGGCCAGCAGCCAGCCCGCTGTGCTCGTCGTCATCGCAAAGCCCGTCATCGATGCTTTCGACATACCCGACCTCGTCGTCGGCCAGCCCTACCAGCTCCAGCTCACGGCCTCCAACAACCCCGCCGCCTGGACCAGCAAGGGCCTGCCCAAAGGCCTGACCCTGAACCCGAAGACCGGCCTCATCAGCGGCCGCCCGACGGAAATCAAGCCGCTCTTCACCGTCGAAGTCACTGCCGCCAACAAGGCCGGCCCTGGCCTCAAGGAAGTGGACACCTTTGCCGTGAACGGCCTGCTCACCGGCCTCAGTGCCAGCTACACCGGCACCATTGGCCGCTCGGTGGCTCTGAACAACCTGCTCGGCGGCTGCGCGAAGTTCCAGGTCACCAGCCTGGGCACGCTCACCGGCACGCTGGCCCTCGGCAATGCCACACCGCTGCGCATCGCTGCGCCGCTGGACACCTCCACGCCCTCTCCCACCGCACACTTCCACATCGCCCGGACCGGCCTGCCGGCGCTGCATGTCGAGCTCACGCTCGACTCCTCCTCCAGGACGCTCTTTGGCCTGCTTGAGGACGGCACTGAATCCATCTCGTTCACCGCGGTTCAGCCTCTGAGCACCCTCGGCACCTATCCTGGTGACTACACGCTGGCACTGAAGGTCCAGGAAGCCGAAGCAGGCATGGAGGGCATTCCGCAGGGTCACGGCTTCGGAGCCTTCAAAGTCGCGGCCAATGGAGCCACCACCGGCGTGCTCGTGCTGGCGGACAACACCCGCACGACCTTCAGTGGCGCGCTGGAGCAGGGCGGCAGCCTCACGCTCTTCAGCCCGCTCTACAAAGGCGCTGGCTCCGTGCTCGGCCTGCTGAGCCTGGATGCGACCACCGGAGATCTCTCCGCCTCCGAAGTCTCCTGGTTCAAGGGGGCCGTGGCCAGAGACCTTGTCTATGGCGCAGGCTTCGGGCCGCTGAACCTCGACGTCATCGGCCGCAAGTACGTCACCCCGGCAGCAGCCGAGCGGCCGATGGGCCTGGCCGCCGGTCCGGGCAATGCCTCGATCCAGTTCGCCCAGGGCGGAGCTCCCGATCCGGCCACCCGCCTGAACACCGACCAGCTCGACGTCCAGGCAGCCAAGGTGGTCGTGGGCACGCCGAATCCCGGCAAGGTGAAGCTGAGCATCGACAAGGGCAGGCCCGGAGCCTTCACCCCAGGCACCAGCGGCAGTTTCAAAGGCAGTTTTGAGCTCACGGACACTGACACCAGCGTCACGCCCAACAGGAACCTCGTCCGCAAGGCCGACTTCCAGGGCATGATCGTGGATGATGGCACGGCGGTGAAGGGTTACGGCTTCTTCCTGCTGCCGAAGATGCCCACCGCCAGCCCGAAAACCACGCTGGCCACCTCGCCACGGCTTTCCGGCAGCGTGGAGTTGCAGGCGGACTGATCCTCAACACCCACTGACCTTCCCCGGCAGCGTGCCGGGGAAGGTTTTTCCGATTTCAGGAATGCCGCTTTTCCCCCCAGCCCCTCCATACGCATCACGACCGTGGTCATCCTTCGTCGTGAAGGTGGCGGCGTGCCTGCTCAGCCTGCTCGGCAGCGCCCTGCATGCGCACCACGGAAGGGATTTCATCCTCATCCAGGACAGCGCCATCCCGGATCCTCTGAGCGGAGTCGCCATCGCGGGTTATGAATGGACCCGCGATGGCGACTCCAATGAGTTCTCCACCGAGCCCGGCTTTTTCATCGGCATCAACTCCGCCCTCGCGTTTGGCTTGTCCGCCAGTTTTTCCGATGGTGGCGAAGGCTGGGAATACAACGGCTTCACCCCGCAGTTCATCATCTCCCTGCTGCCGGCCACCGGGGCACGCCGCTTCCGCATCGGTCTCTGGACTGGCTATGAGTTCGCCGAAGACCTGCCCGGCGGTGCCAGCTCATCCCTGCACAGCCATGGAGGCGGCGGCAGCGGTGGCGGTGGCGGACCTGATGGCGGCCCGGCTCCGCCTTCCTGGCCCGCGTTCCCAGACCGCAAGCACCACGGCGGGGCCTTCGGTGGAGCAGGCGGAGCCGGTGGCGGCAGCCAGGGCGGCATCGTCCGCGCTGGCGAAAGCGGCCTCTACAACCGGCTCATTTTCGAGGGCGATGTCACCGCCCAGACCCGAGCGGTGCTCAACCTCGTCTCCTTCGTCTCCGGGGATGGAGGCAAGCCTGGTTTTGGTTATGCCTTTGGCCTGCGCCACGAGTTCAGCCACGACCTCTCCTTCGGCCTCGAAACGCTCGGTGACTTTGAGGAGCGCCGGAGCTCCCATCAGGTGCTCGCCACGGCCATGGTCGGTTTGCCCAGGCATCTTTCCCTGCGCCTCGGCGTCGGTGCCGGGCTCACACGCAGCGCGCCGGATTTCACGCTGCACACGAGCTTCCTCTGGCGGTTTTAAAACCTCACGCCGCCGTGCCCCGCAGAGGTGCGCGGGCATCCTTGCCCTTCGGATTCATGGCCGTGATGCTGTCGCGGAAGGTGATCGTCAGCGCATCGCCCTCAAAGCGACAGGTCAGCGTGTCGGTGTGCGGCGTTTCATAGTAGCGCCAGGTCAGCAGAAGCGTCTTCTCATCCATCCAGGCGGCATGGGCCGCCACGGGAAAGACCGTGCCCGCCTTTGGCTTGCCGCCGGAAATCAGCCGGGGCGGCATGATGGGCAGCTGTGTCTGGCCCAGATGCCAGTCATGCAGCCCGCAGACGAGACGCTGCCCATCGGCCACGAAGGTCAGGCCATTCTCGCCGGCCTCAAAAGCCACGCTCTGCAGGCCGAAGTCGTTCTTCTCCAGCCGGAAGCTGCGCGCCCAGGATACCGCCGGGCGGGCGGCGCTCTGCGGCGGCTGAAGCTTCAGCGTTTTGAACACCCCGAGGTCCGCCGCCACGGGATTCGGCGCTGCCAGCGCCGGCAGCAGGTGCTTCCACACGAGGTCGAGCTGGCCCTGCATGTTTTTGTTTTCACTCGTCATCACGATGACGGCATCCTGCTCCGGCAGCACGATCGTGAACTGCCCGAAGGCACCATCTCCGCGGTAGGCCGTGCCCTGGCAGCGCCAGAACTGGTAGCCATAGCCCTGCAGCCAGTCGTTGTTCGCTTTCGGACGGTCCGGCTTGTCGCCCCCCGGCTGCTGGATGTGCTTGCGGGTGGCTTCCTCCACCCATTCGGCAGGGAGGATCTGCCTGCCGTTCCACCGGCCCTTCTGCAGCAGCAGCTGGCCGAAC
Organism: uncultured Prosthecobacter sp.; assembly: GCA_937941745.1. GTDB lineage: Bacteria > Verrucomicrobiota > Verrucomicrobiia > Verrucomicrobiales > Verrucomicrobiaceae > Prosthecobacter. The sequence continues at coordinate 5,967 of CALDGV010000172.1, forward strand.
TTTGCCAGCCCCTCAGTCTGGATGCTCAGGCCCCAGCCGCCGGTGTTGATGCCGCGCGGGCAGCTTTCCCACCTCATGCCGGAGATGCCCAGCGGCTCAAACAACCGAGGTGTCAGGTACTCCAGCACCGTCTGCCCGGTCACTTTCTGGACGATGGCGCTGCACATGTAGGTGGCGGCGCTGTTGTACATGAACTGCGTGCCCGGCGGATGGGCGATCGGCTGCGCCAGAAAGGTGCGCACCCAGTGCTCCGACTTCACGCACACCTGCGTGGGCTCCTTTTCATTGCCGGTGGCCATGGTCAGAAGGTCCTTCACCCGCATCGCCGCTAGGTTTTCACTCACCTGTGCAGGCAGGTCGTCCGGGAAAAAGGAGACCACCTTGTCCTCCACGCTCATCCGGCCCTCCGCCACAGCCAGGCCCACCGCCGTGGAGGTGAAGCTCTTGCTCATGGAGTACATCGTGTGCACCCGCTCCGGCCCATAGGGGTGCCACCAGCCCTCCGCCACCACCTGTCCATGGCGCAGCACCATCAGGCTGTGCAGCTCCATCTGCTCCCGCTCCACTGCTGCCAGGAAGTCCAGGATGCCCTGGGCTGACACACCCTGCGCCTCCGGCCGGCTGCGTGGCAGCTGCGCTGCCGTGGCCGCGCGTGCGGCATCTGGAAACCAGAGGCTGAACGAGGCCAGACCGGCCTGCTGGAGGAAGAAACGGCGTGAAGAGGAGGGCATGAGGCTTCCAGCCTAAACGAGGCCGCCGACCGGGAACAAGCAGCTTCCTGCGCTCCCGCTGAAGCCAGCGTCCATCCCCAGGCACCGTGCGTTCTTCCTGCGATGAAACGCATGCTCTGGCTCGTCACCGCCCTACTCTTCCTCGGCTCAGGCTGGTTCCTGGTGACCAACTCCCGCGCCGCCACGGAGACCGCGCCTTACACCGTCGTCGAGGCCGAGGATGATTTTGAAATCCGCGACTATGAAGCCCTCCACCTCGCCAAGGTTTCCATGCCCGGCGACAGCATGAACGGCGGCTTCATGAAGCTCTTCCGCTTCATCGACGGAGCCAATGAACGCAGCGAAAAGATCGCGATGACCACGCCTGTCCTCGTCCAGCGCAGTGCTGAAGGTTCCTCCATGAGCTTCGTCATGCCCAAGGCCAGCGTCGCCCAGGGCCTGCCTGCGCCCAAGGGTGAAGTGAAGCTCGACCAGCTCGCCGCTGTGCGCGTGGCCGCAGTCCGCTTCTCCGGCCGCAGCAACGAATCCAAGGAAAAAGAGCAGCTCGCCCGGCTGCGCACCTGGGCTCAGGGCAAGGGCTGGGAACTCGAAGGCGAACCGCTGCTGGCCTACTATGACCCGCCCTGGACGCCCGGCTTCCTCCGCCGCAACGAAGTGCTGCTGCGCCTGAAGAAGAAATGAGCCGCGCGCGTTGGTGAAGGATGCGCCTTCTACCTCACGCCCTGCTCTTCCTGCCGCTGCTCGCCGCCGCCCAGCTGGAGACGGCCAAGCCTGTACCGAAGGTTCAGGCCGTGCCCCTGCCGCACCACATCACCTCCTTCCAGCTCGAGGGCCGTGAGCTCACCGCCATGCATTACGATCCGCAGGACATGCGGCCCTTCTGGCACCCCATCCGCGCCTCGCGCGATGTCAGCCTCACCCGCATGGGTCATCCGCACGACCCCCTGACCCACAGCCATCACAACAGCGTCTGGATCACCCACAACATGGTCAACGACCTCGACTTCTGGGGCGACTACGCCAAGAAGCAGGGCCGCATCGTCAACGTCGAAGTCTCCCGCGAAGGCTATGAGGACAGCGACGAATTTGCCTCCATGCGGATGGTGAACCACTGGATCAGCGAGGCGGACCAATCCGTGCAGCTCATCGAGGTCCGCCGCACCGAAGTCCGGCCGCTCGAAGGCGCGAAGAGCTGGTTCATGATCGTGGATCTTGAGTTCACCCCGCCCAAGGGCAGGACCACCACCTTTGGCGCCACGGGTTTCGGCCTCATGGCCGTGCGCGTGGCCAAAAGCATCGGCGTTCACGATGGCGGCGGCCGCATCCTCAACTCCGAAGGCCAGCTCAACGAAGAGCAGGTCTTCCGCAAGCCTGCACGCTGGTGCGACTACAGCGGCCGCATCACCAACGATGCCGACGGCTTCGGCGGCATCACCCTCATGAACCATCCCATGAACCCGCAGAACCCCACCGCCTTTCACGTGCGCAACGACGGCTGGATGGGCTGCTGCCTCAGCCTCGACACCCCGGTGGAGGTCACCGAGGAGAAAAAACTGCGCGTACGCTACGGTCTCTGGGTGCACGATGGCGTCAGCACCCAGGCCCAGAGCGAAGCCCATTGGCAGCGCTTCACCGAACTGCCCGTGGCCGACCTTCACCCGACCGCGAAAAAGTAGCGACTCAGGCGGTTCTGGTGTCCGAGGCCATCATTCACTCTTAGCTCTCTTCAGGACGAGCCACCGAGTTAACAGGGTTTTGTCAAAATTGAAGGCCAAGTCTGTCTATTGATTTTTGGCAGTGCTGAAGGCGCTTTCCCTTCTTGCGTTACAACTAGCTTTTTTACAACTTATTCACCATGAAAGCTGCACACGGACCCGGCAAAGACGAATGTCCTAACTGTGGCGTAGCTTCATATACTGGCGGCTACTGCTTCAAGTGTGGAGTTTATCGGCCGTCCAAAACCCCCAAACCTAGCCGGGGCTTTCAGGGAGATGCTTTTGACCACTTCAAGAAAACCTATGCGGTTCGAATCGCTCATACAGAGATAGAGACTCTTTCTGACCAGAATGAATCTTCCGATGAGTCTCTTTGACCTGGTGACAAAGGGAAAACACTTCCTCTTTTCAGATGAAGGACCATTCAACCATTTCACCTCATGAGGAGCTCAATAAAAAGATGCGTCATGTAGCCACCAAACTGCCAATTTTGAATCCATACCTGAGTGTTGGCTCTTCTGACGGATGGTTCGTCCTAAATGTTGAGAATAGAGGTTCCCCTATTTATGAGGTTCATATTTCTACATCTCCATTCCCGATTCGCGATAGCAGAGATTCGGCAACCAAAACGATCATCCATCTGTCGCAGCTGGGTGTTAGTGACAGTCCAAAAGACTTGTCGTAATTCAGTGCCACAATTGCCGTCGGTAGTCAGACGAATGACATACATAGCTGCATGTTAAGGATAATTGATTATCAAATGTGAAACTAACTAAATAAGCCGTAACGCATTTTGAGCATGATCAGGATCCCGATCAGCCATGAAACAGCATAGTGCTTTCTCATGGTATATCCAGCTTGCGCAGCGCTTTCTGGCACGAACCAAAAAGTAAAAAGCCAAATAAAGCCTCCAGCAGGCAAGGCGCTTGCAGAAAGCTCTACTACAGTCCTAAATTTATCTTCAACTATGGAGATAAAAAAGCACCCAACAGCAAAATAGCCCAGCATGTATAGTGGTATTTTATCGGGATTTATATCGTCTTTCATAATCATCAATCGAATGATGAAAGCTTGAGCCACAGCCAATGCCAAATCAGTAACAAAAGAAAGATTCAATATAAATGCATCGCATCAATAACGCGCACAGAAGTCCCACAATTCAATCATCATTTAAACAGAGCCGCTGTAGGCTACGATAGCGGAGACTGCGGCTAATTAGATTAATTGCGAAGCAAGGTTCGGGCTTTGCATCTAACACGCGAAAAACGACAAGGGCCTTCTATGCCGCAGGCTCGATCTAACATCCACCATGCGGCATTGAAGGACTGTCGGGAGCATACGATGTAGAAGTGGGTTTGTCAGCCTTGTCCGGCCGGCCCAATACGTGCGAAGCGTATCACTGACACGCCTCACACGTCCCGCCGTTCCGCATGGCTTCGATGGAGCAGGCCATGGCTTCTTCGGCGGTGTACTCGCGTTTGGCGGAGCCGTCCTGGGCGATGACGCCGCGGAGGACTTTTTCGACTTCGGCGGTGCTCTTCTCGATGTTCGAGGCGCTGCGGGT
>CALDGV010000173.1 GCA_937941745.1 uncultured Prosthecobacter sp.
TCACCTTCACGGACCCTGATCTTGGGGCGGAAAATGCCACCATGACCATGTCCGTCCTGCATGGGTCTTTGACGCTGGCCAGCACGAGCGGTCTGACAGTGGTAGGCGACGGAACAGGCAATGTCACCCTCACGGGCAGCCGGACCAGCCTTTTAGCCGCGCTGAATGGACTCAGCTATCTGCCTCAGACCAATTACCATGGTGCGGAAACGCTCACGGTGACGGTGAACGACAATGGCAACACCGGGACCTTCAATACCCCGCAGTCCGACACTGATACCGTCGCGATTACGGTGAACAAGATCAACGACATCCCGACCGTGGCAGACATCAGCCCCTCCATGAACGAGGATGGCACGCTGACTTTCTCGCTTGCCTCTGAGGATGTGGATGGTGGAACCGATCCAGCCACGGACGCCCAGGTCACTTATTATTTTGTCCAGGTGTTCGCGGATTCTCCGGGAGTCACGGCAGGCCTCGTGGGAACCTTGAAGACCAGCGACAATGTGGTCTTGAGTGCAGCCAATTCGGTGACCCCGGTGGGTTTTGCCGCGCTGCCGAGCGGCAGTCACGTCATCACGGCTGCCCAGGCCACCAACATGACCTATGCGCCACCGGCCGACTACAACAGTGACCTGACCTATCTAGGCACGGACTGGCGGAGCAAACTGCAGTTCCGTGCCATCGACATCCTGGGCGCGGATTATGCCAGCTCCTCGAAGAGTTCCACCACCGCCGCCGCAGACGTGGATGTGGCTGCTGTCAACGATGCTCCAGTCACGACAGGAGGCGGGGATACCGTGGCCTTTACGGAAGGGGCTGGTCCTGGTGCACTCGGAACGGCCGTTGTTTTGGATGCCAACGGAGACACCACTGTGACCGATGTGGAACTGGTCACCCAGAGTGTGGATGATTTCGCAGGTGCTACTCTGACAGTCCGGCGCTCCACGGTGAATGCAGACGACCGGTTCGGCGTGGCGGCTGCAGGTGGCATCAGCTTCAGCAGCGCAGATATCCTCATCGGAGGTGATACGATTGGCTCCATCACGAATGACAGCAGCACAGGAACGCTGGTGGTCACCTTTACGGCACTTGCCGCAGCCTCGGACGTCACTGCCGTGATGCGCCAGGTGACCTACAACAATGTGGATGATGACCTCAATGGCAGCATCACCGCACAGATGGTCTTTAATGATGGGAATGCAGGGCCGCAGGGCAGTGGCGGTGCGTTGAACAGCAACACACTGAGCTTCACGGTGAACGTTACCGGCACCAATGACTCCCCGCGGTTCACGGGTGGTGCCAGCATCACCGTGGCGGAAGACACCGCCTCGCCGACGGGTTCTTCGATCAGCACCCTGCTGGCTTCCCGCTTTGCGGACCTGGATCCTTCAGCAGATGTCTCTGGCCAGTTCACCGGCGTTGCCGTCTCGGCGGATGCCAGCACGGCAGGGCAGGGAGTCTGGCAGTTCTCCTCGAATGGCACGGACTGGGCTAACGTGGGCGCGGTCAGCTCCACCAGCGCCCTGCTGCTGAACAAGGATGCCTTGGTCCGCTTTGTCCCTGCTGCCGATTTCAACGATCGGTTCAACAAGGCCAACGCACCTGCCGGCGCCCTCACGGTGATCGCGATTGATGGCAGCGGTTCCCGCACTTGGTCCACGCACTCGTCTCTTAGCTATGCTTCAAGCACGGGCTGGGCAGCCACCTCGGATCTTGGCTTCGGTGTGAGTGATTCGGCAGCGGTGGCTGTTTCGGTGACGCAGGCGAATGATACTCCGTCGATCAATGACATGACGGATGACAGTGAGTTCACGGAAGCCTTTGGCATCACTGTCGCGGGCCCTGCCGTGGTGATGGATGCGAAGACAGGGGCTTTTGTCCCGGCGAGCCTTTCGGATGTCGATCTGACGCTTCGTCAGGAGACCACTTTCAACGGAGCTCGGCTGGTCGTGCGCGCCGGACAAATTGCCGATGGTGACACTAACCTGGACCCCAATGACTTCTTCCTCCCGCAAACCGCCGGCGGAATCGCCCTGGTGGGAAGCCTGACCGAGGTGGGTCCCGGAGTGGAAGTTTATGCCAATGGTTCCGTCGTTCAATACAATGGCACGGTCGTTGGTACCATCACCCAGAACAGCCTTGGAACGGGCAAGCTGGTCATCACCTTCAATGCCAGTGCTGACAAGGCAGCCGTGGACGCCCTGCTGCAGAACATGTCCTTCTCCAACAAGACGGCCAACCTGACGATGGGGGTCAAGCCATTGACCGTGTGTTTCTATGACGGCAACGGCAGTGCGAACAACAATCAAGGCACGGGCGGTGAATTGGTGGGTTGCGCCACGGTGAGCATGTCCATGACGCCGCGAAATGATGCACCGCTCTTCAGCAGCGGAGCCACGATCACGGTCAACGAAGACACCACCACAACGGCCACGACCTTCTCCGCTTTGCTCGGAGGCTTCTATTCAGATCCTGATGCTATTGGCAGCAATCCTCTGGCAGGTGTGGCCCTCGCTGCTTTCAGCAATGCCGGCCTGGGCAACTGGCAGGTGTCGCTGGATGGCATCGCCTGGGTGAACTTGGTGGATGTGAGTTACGCTGCTGGCGGTGGAGGTATCGCACCTACAAGAGCTGTCATCTTCGGTCCAACCACCCAGGTGCGCTTCGTGCCTTTCAACAACGCAAACACCGCCACGGGCACAACTAGGCCAACGCTGAGCCTGCATGCTGTGGAAACGACGGTTCCCTCTGGTGCTGAGCGCATGGTGTCCCCGCTTCTGACCGGGTTGTCCTACGATGTCTCTGACAACTTGACGGGTTCCGTCACGGTGACCTCGAATCTGGCCTCGCCAGTCACCTACAATCTTTATGTGGACCCGATGGACGAAACGGCGGTGATGGAGCGCTACGACTCCATGGTTTCCGTGGATCCGGTGACGGTGGATGCCAGCATCACGGCCCGCAATGATGCTCCTGTCATGGCGGATGTGCCCGCCGGTCAGTCTTGGATTGAACGGGATTCCATCCGGAACTGGGTGGGCGTGGCCGGTGACGTGACTGGCCAGAAACTCGTGTCTGCAGTCAGCGGTGGCTATGTTTACACGTCTGCGGATGGCGGAGTGAACTGGACGGAACAGACAGCCAGCGGAGCACGCTCATGGACTTCCGTGGCCAGCAGTGCCGATGGTGTGCGCCTGGCAGCCGCAGAGTCTGGTGGTTCGATCTACGTCTCGTTGGATGGCGGAGTGAACTGGGCAGCGACCGCATCTCCTGCACTCGACTGGCGTGCGATTGCCAGCAGCGCGGATGGCAGCCGCCTCGCGGCCGTTGCAGATGGCGACAAGCTTTATGTTTCCACGGATGGCGGTAAGTCATGGGCAGCCTCTACGGCCACCAACCTCCCGTGGCGGGATGTGAGCATGAGTGCGAATGGGCAGGTGATCGCCGCCGTGACACGCATTGATGGATCGAATGGTGTTTATGTCTCCCTGAATGGAGGCAGCACCTGGACGGCTTACGAAAGCAGCCGTGACTGGACCAGCATTGCGGTGAGTGCCGATGGATCGCGCATGGTTGCATCCGTCTGGGGCGGACAGCTCTACGTCTCCACCAACTCAGGAGCCACATGGACGGCGCGTGCCGCGCCGCGCGACTGGACTTCGGTGGCGTCGTCTTCCGACGGTCTTCGTCTGGTCGCGGCTGAGAATGGAGGCATGGCCTTCATTTCGTCCGACGGCGGCGTGACCTGGACTTCAGACAGCAGCGTCCTTGCCTGGAACGGCTTGTTCAGCAGTGCGGATGGCAGCCTCCTTGCAGGTTCTGTTTCGGGAGGAAAACTGCAGACTTCTGCTGCAACAGACATTGGCAGCTGGACTGGCACCCTCATTGAGAGCTCCGTGGTCGGAGTCGGCACCCCTCAGCAGGCTTTGCTGGACAGCGCCCAGGTGACCGACTTGGATCTTTTCAGCACCAAGACTCTGGCTGCGGGTGTTTTCGGAGGCGGTTCCATCACCGTCTCGCTGGCCTCAATGGTGGCCAGTGACAAATTCTCGCTGGTCGGCTCACCTTCCGGAGTGCAGTCCACCAGTGGCGGCACTGGCTCCTCCTTGGTCATCAATCTGACGAACAGCGCGACCCAGCTGAATGTGGAGGCCATCCTGAAGGCGATCCGCTACGAAAACACGTCTGACATGCCCCCCTCGGGCACACGGACCTACACCATCACCCTGAATGATGGCAACAACCTGGATTCGGGCAGTGATACCGCAGGTGGCCCGGTGGCTCTCACAGACTCCGTGACCGGTGATGTGACCATCACCGCCGTCAATGATGAGCCGCTGCTCACTGCCACAGGCCTGAATCCGACGTATGTGGAGAACACGGCGTCAGTCGCTGTCTTCAGCGGCGCGAATGCGGACCACACACCCGCAGCTCAGAACCTGATCGAACTCCGCCTCACCGTTTCCAACCTTGGCAATGGCAGTGATGAACTGCTGACTTTGGATGGCAGCGAATTCTCGCTCACGGATGGTACCACAGTAGCCAGCACGACCACGAATGGGGGTGCGGTTTCTGTTTCCGTCTTGGCAGGTACTGCCACCGTCACCTTCACCAAGGCGTCTGGCCTGACCGAGGCTCAATTTGAGGCTCTGGTAAATGGCATCCGCTTCCGCAACACGAGCGATGCGTTCTCGGGCACAACACGTCCGATCGCCTTCACCTACCTTCAGGATGATGGTGGAACGGCAGACGGCGGCGATGACACCAACACCACGCCTGGAGTAAGTTCGACGGTGACGCTTTCTCCGCGCAACGACGCTCCCGTGCTTGCGGCCACGGCCACCAACCCGACCACTTTGGAAAATGCGGGTGCCAGCACTGGCAGCGCGCCTGTCACCCTCTACACCGGAGGTGGATTGACAGACATTGACTTTGTGGGCGCCAGCCTTGGCGGTGGCCATATCCTGGTATCTTTGGACGGTTATGTCACTGGAGACACCCTGACCCTGCCGACAGGTGTGACTCATGCAGTCAATGCGGTGCAGCTCAGCGGCACCTCCGTGCAGATCAGCAATGGCACGGCCTGGACTACTCTTGGCACTGTCGATGCCACCAGCTCAGGCCTGGGCAAGGCGCTGAAGATCAACCTGAACTCCGCTGCTACGGAAGACAACATCGGCTACGTCATCGACGCCCTGCGTTACTACACCAGCAGTGACAATGCCACGGTGAACCAGACGGACCTGACCCGTGTTTACAGCATTGTCGTCAATGACGGGAACAACAACGCCCTGGCTGGCGGCCCGACAACCCTTGATTCCAACATCATCGCCGGCGGTGTCATCACCATCACTCCGGTGAATGATGATCCGAGCCTCTACCTGCTTGGGCCGCTGATTTCCATCGACACCAGCGTGACCTGGAATGAACTGGCCAATACCACCCATCTGGCAGCCACGATCAGTGCCTCAGCAGCACTCAGTGATCCGGATAATGCCAGCCTCACCAGTCTGACGATCACCGTCGGCCCGCGGCCCGACGGCGATTCGGAAATCCTCACCATCAGCGGCGTGGCCTTTCCTCTGGGCACCAGTGCAAGCAATGTGACGGTGGGAACCCTGAAGGCCAGCTACGACAAGGACACGGGCATCTTCACCATCGTGCCGACTGGACCAGCCACCACCGCCCTGATCAGCACCTACCAGACGCTGGTGCGAAGCATCACCTACAACAACACCACGAACAATCCCACCTCGGGGAACAGGACGATCGTTTATGTCGCCACGGATGCTGGCCTGGCCAATGATGGCGTGGGTCCTTTCCGCACGGGTGCCGCCACCGCGACCCTGACCGTGAACCCCACCAACGATCAGCCGGTCATCACCAACCTGGCCAATGCCAGCTTCTATGAAAATGCCATCAATGCAGCGGCAGCCTTCATCGACTCGGATGTCACTGTGGATGACATCGACAGCCCTGATTATGCAGGTGGCAGCCTTGCTGTCACAGGATTGGTCAGTGGTCAGGATGCGGTCTCCTTGCCCGCCACGGCCACGGCAGCGCTGGGGGCGGTGCAGTTGAATGGCAGCAATGTTGAGCATCACGATGGTTCATCCTGGGTGGTGGTGGGCACGGCCTCGAGCACGGCCACCAGCTTCACGGTGAGCTTCAACTCCAGCGCCAACGTCGGCATCGCCGAGCGCGTCATCGAGAATCTGACGTTTGCCAACAGCTCTCACAATCCGACGACCAGCCGTGTGCTGACTTACACGCTGAATGATGGAGACGGCAATCCGACCCTTGCTGTCACCAACACCGTCACCATCCTTTATGACAACGATGCCCCCTCCATCACGGGAACGGCTGGCCTGGCCTACACGGAAGGTGGCGCTGCGAGCGCCGTGGTCAGCGGGGTTGCCACCAGCGATCCGGATACTCCTACCAGCTTCTACACCTCCGCCACGCGTCAGGGAACGCTGACTTTCGCCCTCGACAGCTATCTGGCCAGCGATCTTCTTTCGATCGCTACGGCTGGCGGCATCACCACCTCTGGATCGACGGTCTCCTACTCTGGAAATGCCATCGGCACCTTCACCGGTGGTTCGGGTGCAAACCTTGTGGTGACTTTCACCACGCTCTCGGCCACTCCCACCGCCGTGACGGCCTTGATCCAGGCCTTGCGCTATCGCAACAACAGCGATGACCCCACGGTCAATGATACGGACACAAGCCGCGACTTCACCATCACCTTGAATGACGGAGGCAACACCCGTGACAACACTTCCTCCACCACGGCTCTGACCTCGCAGATCACCGGCACGATCAGCATCACGGCCGTCAACGACGCCCTCGCGCTCAGCCTGGGAAGCTCCACGCTGACCTATGTTGAAAACGCCACTGCCCTGACGGTGGACAACACGGCCACCTTCACGGATGCGGACGATACGCAGATCGCCTCCGGCAGCATCACGGTGAGCAGCGGTTTCCGTTCCGGTGATGTACTTGCAGTGAACACGGCAGGCACCAGCATCACCGCCTCCTACGATTCAGGCACGGGTGTTCTGACGCTCTCCGGCGCCGATACGCTGGCGAACTATCAGACTGTGGCGCGCAGCCTGACCTTCATCAACACCACGGAGGATCCTCAGGATCTGCTGACCTCGAACTCCCGCACGCTGAGCTACAGCTTCACGGATGCCAATTCCGACAACGTGGGTGCCACCACGGCTACAGGCACGCGCACCATCAACATGGATTCGGTCAATGATGCGCCAGTCCTGGCGGCCACGCTGGAAAATCCGACCGCTGTTGAAAACTCGGATGCCACCCCCGGCACCAGCACCGTGCAGATGTTCTCGGCGGGAACGGTGTCTGATGTGGACGGAACGGACATCTCGTTCGGCGGCGGCACGATCCGCGTTTCCTTCTCCGCCTACACCACCGGGGATCTCATCACGATCCCCACGGCTGCCAGCCCGACGCTGAATGCAGTGCAGATCAGCGGCAGCAACCTGCAGATTGGTGACGGCAGCAGCTGGACCACGATCGGCACCGTTACCACCAATGGCAGCGCGGCGGATCTCCTACTCACCCTCAACAGTTCAGCCACCGAGCCGATGTTGGGCCACATCGTCAATGCCATCACCTACCGCAGCAGTTCGGAAAACCCTACGGTGAACAACACCCGCACCACCCGCACCTACTCCCTTGTGGTCACGGATGGTGACAACAACAGCAAGTCGGGCACGCCCAACCAGACGTCCAACATCATCAGCGGTGGCACCATCACCATCACGCCGGTCAACGACAAGCCGCTGGTGGACCTCAATGGCGGTGCTGCACCGACAGACTATGGAGTCACTTGGACGGAGGTCTCCAACGGCACTCATACAGCCGTGGCCATCAGCACCACGGCGGGCCTTTCCGATGTGGACAACACCAACCTCTCGGCCATGACCATCGCCCTGTCTGGCGTGGTGGACGGCAATTCTGAAGTGCTTTCCATCAACAGCGTGGCCTTCCCTCTGGCTACCGCGACCACCAATACGGTGGCTGGCGGCTTCAAAGTCACGGTCAACCCTGGTTCCAGCCTGATCACCATCATCCCTGGTTCGGCTGACTATGACAGCGTGGCGAACTTCCAGGCGATGTTGCGCACCATCACCTACAACAATCTCACGGATCATCCGACGTCAGGTGACAGGCTCTTCACGGTGGCGGTTGAAGATGCGGGATTCGACAATGTGAGCATCACGGGCACGGCTGGAAATGAGATCAGTGTAGGCGCGCTGAGCACCATCACGGTCACCCCTGTCAACGACCAGCCTGAGATCACTGGCCTGGCCAATGCCAGCTTCTATGAAAATGCCATCAATGCCTCCCCGGCATCGTTGGATTCGACACTGTCACTGAAGGATGATGACAGCGCGAATTTCGATGGTGGCAGCCTGGTCGTCAGCGGCCTGAATGCCTCAGACGTGGTGGGTCTGCCAAGTTCTTCGCCTGCCCTGGTAGGTTCCGTGCGGCGCAGCGGCAACGACGCTGAGTACTATGATGGCAGTGCCTGGATCGTTGTCGGCACGGTTTCGGGTGGCACCGGGACCTCACTGACGATCTCGTTCAATGCCTCGACCACACCTGCCATCGCAGAGCGTATTGCCGAGTCGCTCGAGTTCTCCAACAGTTCGGACAACCCGGTTGCCACACGCACCCTGACCTATGCGATGCGTGATGGCAGTGCTGGTACTACCCAGACGACCAGCATTGATGTGACCATCCTGCTGGACAACGATGCGCCGGTCCTTGCTGCAACGAGCACAAGCGGCAGTTACACGGAAAACGATCCTGCCACTGCGTTTGCCAGCGGTGCTTCGGTGACAGACAGTGACCAGTCTTCGAACTACTACACCGGCGGTGTCGGCAGCTTGGTGGTTTCCTTCGCTGAATACGTCAGCGGTGACACCCTCTCGGTGGCCAACCTCGGCAGCGCTGCCGGCCAGATTGGTGTGTCAGGCAGCACCGTCAGCTACGGAGGCGTGTCCTTTGGAACGCTTTCTGGAGGAAGCGCCTCTGCTTTGACCATCACGTTCACTTCCAGCACGGCGACTCGTGCCGCCGTGGAAGCCCTCATCAATGCCCTGCGCTTCCGTAACACCGGTGAGAATCCGACGGTGGAAGGCACCAAGCCCACGCGCAGCTACACGGTCAGCCTCAATGATGGTGGCAACACCAAGGATGCCCTTTCCTCCACGACAGCTCTCACAGGCAGCTTCACGGGCACCATCACCATCACGGACAGCAACGATGCCCCAGTCCTGGACCTGGACTCCAACAATTCCACCCTGGCCTCGGGTGCCAACTACCGTGGCTACTTTGTCGAAGGTGGGGCGGCTGTGGTGATCGCGGACACCGATCTGACGCTGACGGATGCCGACAACACCAACCTTCAGTCGGTCACGATTGTGCTCACCAACATGCCGGATGGAGCTTCTGAACTGCTTTCCATCACAGGCAGCCTGCCTGCCGGAATCACCGCCAACTACACGGCTGGCACCGGCACCCTGACGCTGACTGGTTCAGCTACGGTGGCCGACTACATCACCGCCATCGGTCAGGTGCGCTATTCCAACAGCTTGTCGGAACCTGACCTTACGGACCGTGTCATCACAGTCACGGCCAACGACGGCACGAGCGACAGCAACGTCGCCACTGCCACGATCCGCATGGTGGATGTGAACGTGGTTGCCGCCACGCCTGTCAACGAGGCCAGCACCTATGCCTTCTTCACGGTGAGCGGTTCGGCAGGTGATGCGATCACCCTGGCGCTGGGAGATACTCCGGCCCCGATGGACAACGGTGCGACCCACGCGGGCTTCACCATGGAATACTACAATTCTGGAACCTCCTCCTGGGTCACATATACCTGGAACGGCACGACGGGCGACCGGCCCACCGTTCCTGGCACGGCTGGAACGGGCGGCAGTTTCCAGGTGCGGGTCAACATCAGCAGTGAGAGCGATGTGCCGTATGAAGGACCTGAGACTTTCGTGCTCAGTGCTAGCACGGCCACCGCTGGCGGACACACGGGTAGCGATACCTCAACCATCCTGGATG
>CALDGV010000174.1 GCA_937941745.1 uncultured Prosthecobacter sp.
TGATCGCTCCTCAAAGCTTCGTGACTACTCCCTTGGCGTGGGATTCCAGCGCTGCGGCAAAGATTTCCTGGGTGGCGACCGCTTCCTCCACTGTGGCACAGCCGAAACGAGCGCTCAGTTTATCATCACGCTCCGTCAGATAGGCTGCCCACATTTGCTGGATCACATCTGGGAATCCAGGCTCGAAAATTCCTCCAGTAACAGCCTTGAACGGCATGCCAAAGCCGAGATCGGTCTTTTTCCAGAATTGCTCCTTGCCGTTTTCGAACATCCACAACGTCTTCGGCTCCTTGGTGCTATATCGCACCCCACCCTCGGTGCCGAGCACCTCAATAAACCAAGTATTCGTCTCTCCGGGAGCCATTCGCTTCATTTCCAGGCGCATAGGCACTTCGTGATGGCCGATCCTTGCCCAACAGTTCAGCAATGCGTTATCCCAAGTGTCGCACTCCGCCATTCCACCCTTGCCGTCAGGACGCTGCGGGTAGCCTTTCTGGAGTTGGGCGAATAATCGCTCCGGACGCCAGCCCAGACGGAGTGGAATGTGGCAGGCATGCATGCCCAGATCACCGAGAACACCGATCTCACCACAAAAGGCTGATTTCCGCTTCCAATTCGCAGGTTTGCTAGCGTCTAAGTCACTGCTGTGGTGGAACCCGGAAACCACTTCCAGGATACGGCCCATTTTACCTTCGGCGACTGCTTGAATCACACGCTGAGCGCCGGGCATGAAGGGAAACTCCGAGCTGCAACGCACAAAACGCCCGGATGCCTTTGCCGCGTCCGCGATGCGGCATGCCGAGGCCAAGTCGATGCCAAACGGCTTCTCCGCGAACAGATCCTTTCCCGCTGACAACACATCACAGTAAATCGCCTCATGCAGGTGATGCGGCACCGCCACATAGACCACATCCACCGCCGGATTGGCCAGCAAAGCGTGATAATCCGCCGTGATCTGGGCACAGGAGGGGATGCGCTGGAACCAGTTCCGCACATCCGCCACGAGGTCGGCAACCGCCACTAGCTCCGGCTGCACTTCAACATCGGTTAGAGAGCACCAGCGCGCGAAAGCACTGGCCATTTCACGGCCCATGAGGCCACCACCGATGATACCAATGCCAATCTTTTTCATGTCTTCTCAGTCAAAAAATTCCCGATCAGTCTGCGGCCTTGGCGTTTTTCACTGCCAGTTCGTGCTGTGCCAGCTTCAGGTCAGCATCCACCATGATTTTGACCAGTTCCTTGAATTTCACTTTCGGTTCCCAGCCCAGCTTCTTGCGGGCCTTGGCTGGATCGCCAATGAGCAGGTCCACTTCAGCCGGGCGCTCGTAGCGAGCGTCATGCTTGACATATTTCTCCCAATCCAAGCCTAGCAGCCCGAAAGTCTCCTCGACAAACTCTTTCACACTGTGTGTCTCGTTCGTTGCGATGACATAATCGTCTGGCTCATCTTGCTGGAGCATCATCCACATCATCTCCACATAGTCCTTGGCATAGCCCCAGTCGCGCTTCGCATCCATGTTTCCCAGAAGCAGCTTGTCCTGCAGGCCCACTTTGATGCGGGTCGCAGCGCGGGTGATCTTCCGGGTCACGAAGGTTTCCCCCCGGCGTGGAGACTCGTGGTTGAAAAGAATCCCGCTGCTCGCATGCAGGCCGTAGCTCTCGCGGTAGTTGACTGTGAGCCAGTGGCCGTAAACCTTCGCGCAAGCATAAGGCGAACGGGGCCAAAACGGCGTCGTCTCCACCTGCGGCACTTCCTGCACCTTGCCAAACATCTCCGAGGATGAAGCCTGATAAAAGCGCACCTTACCCACCAGACCTGTCTCGCGGATCGCCTCCAGAATGCGCTGGGTGCCCAGGCCCACGATGTCCCCAGTCGATTCAGGCACATCAAACGATACCCTCACATGGCTCTGCGCCCCCAGATTGTACACTTCCTCAGGTTTGAGATCGTACAGCAGCTTTACCAGCGCCACCGAGTCCATCAAATCACCATAATGCAGGTGCAACGGCTGGCTAGTGTCCTGGTAGATATGCTCCAGCCGCCCTGTGTTGAAGGACGATGCTCGTCGGATAATCCCATGCACCTCATAGCCTTTCTCCAGCAGCAGTTCCGTGAGATATGAGCCGTCCTGACCTGTGATGCCGGTGATGAGTGCTTTCTTCATGGTTGAAATTCGAGGGGCGATGAGACAATACCGCCCTCGGTTCCGCAAGGGGAAAACCAGGAACATATCAGTTGCGCCCTGCCCTGCTTCCCTTATTCTCAGCGCCCCAATCCCAGACCCCGTTTCCCTGTTATGAGAGCTGACCTCGTCGAACAAGCCGCGCAAATCATCAAAGACCCGCCCATCCTGATCAACATGGTCTCCAAGCGCGTCCGCCAGATCGCCCAGGGCCGCTCCCCGCTCGTCGAACGCCGCCCCGGCCTACGCGAGGCCGATCTCGCCCTCCTGGAAATCATCCAGGGCAAGATCACCGTCCAGACCATCGACAGCCTCTGATCCAACCGGCAGTCTGATCCTTTTGTGGGTTCCATGCGACACATGGAACCCATTTTTTGTACCGAGCGCCCCTCCGCATGACCTCCACCGAGATCGCCACCAACCGCAAAGCCGCGCGCGATTACCACATCCTCGAAAAATACGAGGCAGGCATCGAGCTGCGCGGCACCGAGGTGAAGTCCATCCGCCTCGGCAAGCTCAACATCTCCGACGCCTTCGCCCGCGTGGAGCGCGGTCAGGTCTGGCTCTA
>CALDGV010000175.1 GCA_937941745.1 uncultured Prosthecobacter sp.
ACGAAGAGGAAAAGCCCGACGAGCATTTCGGTTTTTTTGTCGCTGTCGATCATGGGAAGGGATGGTGTGGGGTGAAACGTGGGTTTAACAGATCACGTCGGAACGGCCGTTGATGAAATCCTGCACGATGGGGTCTGGTGAGGCACGCAGCTCGTCCGGCGTGCCGAGAAAGTGCATTTTGCCGCGGTAGAGCATGGCCACGCGGTTGGCGATCTTGAAAATGCTGCGCATGTCATGGGTGACGATGATGGAAGTCACGCCGTAGCGCTTCTGCATGCGCAGAATCATCTGGTCGATGATGTCGGAGCCGATGGGATCGAGGCCTGAGTTCGGCTCGTCGTAGAGGATGCACTCGCTGCGGCAGATGATGGCACGGGCGATGCCGGTGCGCTTGCGCATGCCGCCGGAGAGTGCCGGGGGGTATTTTTCCAGATGCTCGGCGAGATCGACGGCCTCCAGCGCTTCCAGCACGCGGCGTTTGACCTCCGCCTTGTCGCGCACGCCGCTTTCGATTAGCGGGAAGGCCACGTTTTCTTCCACGGTCATGCGGTCAAACAGCGCGGCTCCCTGGAAGAGCATGCTGACCTTCTGGCGGATCGGGGCCATCTCGCGCTCCTTGAGCTTGTTGACGTGCATGCCTGCCACGAAGACATCGCCACTGTCCGGGCGGATGAGGCCGATGATGTGCTTCATCGTCACCGTCTTGCCCTCGCCGCTGGGGCCGATGATGCAGAGCGTCTCGCCATGCTTCAGCGTGAGGTCGATGCCGCTGAGAATCTCCTGCTTGCCGAAGCTCTTGTGAATGCCCCTCAGCTCGATGAAGACATCGGCGTCGCTGCTGGGTGCGGGGCTGGGTGCGGGTGCGGCCATGATCAGACGGTGCCGATGGGGAAGACGTAGTTCAGCAGGATGGAGAGGAAGAAATTCACGATCAGCAGCACCAGCGAGGAGATGACCACCGCGTTCGTGGTGCCCAGGCCAACTCCCACCGCGCCATTCTCCGCCGCCAGGCCCTGGTGGCAGGAGATCAGCGTGATGATCATGCCAAAGACGAAGCCTTTGATCATGCCGATGCTCAGGTCTTCCATGTTCGTGTGGTCGATCATGTGCGTGAGATACCACGCGGAGGGCATGTCGTAGCCGAAGCTCGTCACCATGTAGGAGGCGATCAGGCCGAAGGAGATGCTCTCCGCCACGAGGAAGGGCATGGAGATCATCATCGCCAGGAAGCGTGGCAGCACGAGGTAATCGACCGGATGCACTCCCATGACGCGCAGCGCATCGACCTGCTCGGTGACTTTCATGGTGCCGATGTCTGCGGCCATCGCCGCGCCGACGCGGCCAGCGACCATGAGTCCCGCCAGCACCGGCCCGAGCTCACGGCAAAGCGCCACGGAGACCACCGCGCCCACCGTCGTCTCAAAACCGAACTCCTTGAATTTCGCGTAGCTTTGAAAGGTGAACACCGCGCCCGTGAAGGCCCCGGTCACGATCACCACGCCTTGGGAGCCGTAGCCGATGGCTACAATCTGCTGCGCCACCAGCTTCAGCCGCCACACCCCGGAACGCAGCGCGATCATGAGTTCGCCCGCCAGCGCGGCAAGCTGGCCGAGGTAGCTCAAAAAGTGAAAAAATACGCGCCCTGGGAGGGTCAGCAATCCATTGGCATCCATCGCCGCCCATCATGGCATGATGTGGCGTGAAGGCAAATCACCATGCCGGCACCTGAATATTGGCTTTCCCATCCTTTTCCGCGATCTCAATGCGCCGTGGCCTTCTCAGAGCCGAGGCCGGTGTGGGCACGGACGGTGAGTTCGGCGAATTTGGCCTCGGCCTCGGGATCACGAGGCGTGAGGAGGGTGCCGAGCCAAGCAGCGAGGAAACCGATGGGAATGCTGACGATGCCAGGATTGCTCAGCGGGAAAGGGGCGTCTTTGCCATAAATGCCGCTGGGACTGAGCAGGATGAGCACGATGGACGCCACCAATCCGACAGCCAGACCAGCGACGGCTCCAGAAGTGTTGAAGCGCTTCCAGAACACGCTCAGCACAATGACCGGCAGGTTCGCGGACGCGGCGACGGAGAAGGCGAGGCCGACGAGGAAGGCGGCGTTCACGGTCGGCCCCAAATAAATGGCGAACGCGATGCTGGCGGCCCCGACGCAGAAGGCGGTGATGCGCGCGACGCGGATTTCCTGGCCCGGACGGTTTTCTTTGCCGTGATGGATGACGTTTGAGTAAAAATCATGAGCGAAGCTGGCGCTGGCGCTCATCGTGAGGCCGGCGACGACCGCCAGGATGGTGGCGAAGGCCACGGCGCTGATGAAGGCGAAGAACAACTCGCCACCGAGCACCTGGGCTAGAACGGGTGCGACCATGTTGACGTCGAGTTTGCCGGCGGTGGTCAGGGTCGCTTTGTCGATGATCGTCGCCGCGCCGAACCCGAACAGCGTCGTCATGATGTAAAACAGCCCGATGATAGCCATGGCCCACACGACGCTGGAGCGGGCGGTTTTGGCGTCCGGCACGGTGTAAAAGCGCACGAGGATGTGCGGCAGGCCCGCCGTGCCAAGCACAAGGCCGAGGCACAGCGAGATAAGGTCAATCGGCCCCCATGGCCCCGCGACCGCGACGCCGAACTTCAGGCCCGGCTCCATGAGGTTCTTCGGCTCTGCGCTGCCACCATAATCGGCGTGGGCCACGGCATCGAAGAACTTGGTGAAGCTGAAGTCGTGGAACTGGAGAACGAGATAGCTGAGCAGAAGCGCGCCGACCATGAGCAGCAGCGCCTTGATGATCTGCACCCAGGTCGTGGCGAGCATGCCTCCGAAGACGACATAGACGAGCATCAGCACGCCCACGCCGATGACCGCTGGCTCGAAGTCGATGCCAATGAGCTGCTTGATGATCGCGCCCGCGCCGACCATCTGCGCAATCATGTAGAAGGTGGAGACCACCAGTGTGCTGAGGGACGCGAGTGCGCGCACAGGCCGTGGTTTGAGGCGATACGCGAGCAAGTCTGCCATCGTGTATTTCCCGGCGTTGCGCAGGGGCTCGGCGACGATGAGCAGCACAGTGATGTAGGCGACGAGGAAGCCCACGGAATACATGAAGCCGTCATAGCCGGCCACATAGATCATGCCGGAGATGCCCAGGAAACTGGCGGCACTCATGTAGTCACCGGCGACGGCGAGACCGTTCTGCCAGCCGGTGATGCTGCGCCCGGCGGCGAAGTAGGCGCTGGCGCCCGTGTTTTTCTTCGCGGCCCAGAAGGTGATGAGCAGAGTGAGGCCGACGAAGGCCAGGAACATGATGAGAGGAGCGGACATGGGAGGGAAATGACGAAGGCAGAATGACGGAAGCCGAGTGGGGAGGGATCAGCCCTGGCCGTGAATGACGGCGGCGGCGGCTTTGTCCCATTGGGTGGCGACGCGCACATAGAGGAAGGCCATGACCCAGGCCATGATGAACTGTGACAATGCGAAGACGTAGGCCACGTTGACCTCGCCCCAGACCTTCGTTTTCATCATTTCCGGGAAGTAGCCCACGAGCACCGGCAAGGCGAGATAGTACAGCATGCCGAACACAAAAGCGGGAACGATGAACGCCTTCTTTTTCGCCAGCAGCGCGCGAAATTCCGGCTTCGCCTCCAGTTGTTCCCAGTTCACAGATGATTTTTCGCTCATAGAGGACGCGAGGTTAGGGACTGCCCTTCTCTTTGGCAAGCACGGTGTCTCCGGGAGCGGTTTTTTCCTCGACATTCCTCACCCGCGTTGATGAAATGCCGCGTCCGCTCAATTCAACCACCACCGCATCATGGGATTCGAAAACGTTGGCAAAGTCTGGACCCCGCAGGGTCTTCAGGAACTTCTCGGCACGCTTACCAAGCCGGATTGGTGTGATTCCATCACGCTGCATCACACCGCCGCACCCTCGCTGGCACAGCGACCGGACGGCTTCAACGCCCAGCACATCAAAAACATCCAGAGTTACTACCAAAACCAACTCGGCTGGTCTTCTGGACCGCATTTGTTCGTGGATGACGACCAGCTCTGGGGCATGTGCGATTTCCGCCGCAAAGGCATCCACGCCGTCAGCTTCAACAAACGCTCCATCGGCATCGAAGTGCTTGGGGACTACGACTGCGAAAGCGCTAAGAGCGGACGTGGCCTCGATTGCTGGAAGACCGCCGCTGCTGCCACGAAGGTGCTGCTCGTCTGGCTGGGACTCCCGGCCAACGCCAAGACCGTGCTGTTCCATCGGGACGACCCCAAGACCTCGAAGACCTGCCCGGGCAGGAAGGTGGAAAAAGACTGGGTGCTCGACCTCATCGCCAAAGCTGATGCTGCAGCGAATGATACCGCGCATGCGAAGCCGTCGCTCGATGTGACGCTGAAAAGCACCGAGTGGCGCTTCGTCGGCGAGCGCTGGTGCATCCCGGTGCGGGTGTATCTGCTCAAAAGAGGCGTGGCCGATGCGGAGATCGCCGCCAAGCTCAAGAAAACCACCACCGGCTTCCACTTTGACGACGAACTGCTCGAAGGTGCGTTCTACGACAAGGACAGCTCAATGACCTGGGCGCCCGCGCGCGAGCTGATCGACTTGGTTTGAGGCTGCGGCTCACTCAAACGCGCTCGTCACCGGCTTGCCGTCGAATTCGGCGGGCAGCGGCACATCCAGCAGCCACAAGGCTGTGGCGGCGGTGTCGTAAGTCGTCACGGGTTCGGTGATGGTGAAGTTTTTCTTCACGCCTTTGCCCCAGGCCACCCAGGGAATGATCATGTCATCAGGCGTGTTGAGACCGTGGGTCTTGTCGTGACCGCCGTGGTCGGCGCTGACGATGATAACGCTGGAATCGGCAATGCCTGCGTCCTTGATGGCCTGCCAGACCTGCCACAGCGCCTGGTCGGTCACTTTAAGCGCCTCTTTTTGCTGCGGCGAACCCCAGCCGTCCTTGTGCCCGGCGGTGTCTGGGTCGGGAAAGTGGATGAAGCAGAGCCGTGGCTTGTGCTCCTTGATCCACGGTGCGGCCTGCTTCGCTACCATCTGGGAGGGCTTTTTGTCCTTCTCGATCT
>CALDGV010000176.1 GCA_937941745.1 uncultured Prosthecobacter sp.
GCTCGGCATCCGCGTGAACGTGGTCGAATCAGCCAGTGGTGCTGTGGTTTACTCGAAAGTCTATGAGGGTGAGCGCCAGAGCAACGCCTACCGTCCCGGTAGCGGCTCTCCTGTGCCCATTCTGCGTGAACTCACCTCCCGCGCCCTCCAAGAAGCCGTGGACCGCGCCCTGGACGATCCCAACATGCGCCAGCGTCTGAACACCGGCTCCGACTCCCGCCCGCGTTACGCGCCGGGGATGCTGTAAAAGCTGTCGCAGGACTACTTGAGCACCTCTTCTAGCACTCGTCCATCCGCGTTCGGGAAGGGGGCGCCGAGAAGTTTGGCCATCGTTGGTGTCACGTCGATGTGCTTCATTTCTAAGAAGGCTTCTTTTCGTAGGCCGTTTTGCTTGCAGTCCACCATCTTCGCCATGCATTGATGGAGTCTCCTTTGTTGGTTTGCCAATACTTCATCCAAGCCTTGGTGTCGTTGGGGTCTGTTGGTTTTGAAGGTGCTCCCAGAACACTCTCGGGATGTTTATGCTGGATGATCGAGAGTGCTCTCTCTGCCTCGCTAGCAATTGTCGGTGAGCCGTAGTCTTCGCCGGGTTCGTAAATGTAACGCTCATCGCTGAGGAAGTGAGCGAGCACCCGAACTGCTTCACGAGTGCCGATTCGCGCAAGTTCGTTGAATAGCTGATATTGCTCAGAACGCACCTCCATTCGAGAGCTGTCAGAAATGTCGATCATCGTTAGGTTCATACCGAACCGTGTGTGTTTTTGGATGGATCGGTTTCCCAATATCTCGTGAAGACGTTTTTCTGCCATTTGCTCGACAGACGGTTCCACGCCTGCGGTCAATGCGGACAATAGTAGCAACACGAGAAAAGCTCGATACATAGTGCTCTCGGTCACTTCCCGACGCGATACAGCTTGTCCTGCGTGCGGATGAAGAGGCTGCTGTCGCTGACGGAGATGCTGGCGCGGACGCTGGCGGCGTTGCCGTTCGGCTTGGAGCCGTCGCCCATCTCGTTCATGCCGAGCAGCTCAAACTTGTCGGTGTTTGCCTTGGCGACATAGACTTCGCCCCAGAAGTTGATGCAATAGACCTTGTCGTCGGCCACGGTGGGGCTGCTCTCAAACTTGGTCTTGCCGCCGAGTTCACCCGTCCACAGTACCTTGCCGGTTTTCGGCTCCAGGCAGCTCAGGATCTTCTTGCCGCCATCGAGGACGTAAAATTTGCCTTTGTAGAAGGCGGGGGTGGGCACGTCGCTCGTCACGCCTTTGGGTTCCGTCTGCCAGACGGGCTGTGTTTCGCCTTTGGCATCGAGAGGGATGGCAAAGATGGGCGAATTCTTCGGCGCGCAGACAATCGCCATGCCATCGCCGACGACGGGGGAGGGGACGAGACGGAAGAAGCTGTTGTAGCCTTCACCCGGCGGGTTCCAGGTGGCGACGCGGGAGAATTCCTTGCCGGTGGCGGCATCGTGAATCGTGAGCGTGTCACCGCCGGAGATGAGCATGAGTCGCTGGTCCTTGTAAGTGGTAAACACCGGGCTGCTGAAAGCCTCCAGGGACTCGATCTTCGCCGTGCTGGGCCTGATTTGCTTCCAGAGGTCCTTCCCGTTCGCCGGATCGATGGCAAGGATGTAGCTGCTCAAGTCCTTGCCGGGCGTGCCTTTCTCGAATTTTTCCTGGAACTTGAAGGTCTCGTTGCGCTGAAGCACTTGGATGTAGAGCTTGCCGCTGTCGATGGTTGGGCTGCTGCCATAGGTCCACTGCGTGGCGAAAGAGCCGTGCGTCTCTTTGAAATCGCGCTTCCACACGATCTTGCCGCTGAAGTCGCAGGCGGCGGCGATGGCGTTGGCAAAGAGGAAGTAAACGCGGTCGCCATCCGTCGCCGCTGAAGGGCTGGCGAGGTTGCTCTTGTCATCCCACTGCACCTCGTCGCCCTCGGAGATGGTGACACGCCATTTTTCCTTTCCTGTTTCTTTGCTGTAGCAAAGGCCGACTAGCTTTTTCTCGGCCGCGATGGGCGCGGTGATGAAGACATGGTCTCCCCAGATGACAGGAACCGACGCGGCGATGCCTGGAACGTCTGCCGCCCACTTCACCCCCTCGGTGGGGCTGAATTTCACCGGCAGGCCGGTCTCGCTGCTGGAGCCATCCTGATTGGGGCCGCGCCAGTTCGGCCAGTTTTCGGCGAGAGCAGCGGTTTGAATCGAAAGCGAAGTGAGAAAGAGGGCGGCGGTAAGTTTCATGACGGAAAATGAGAGAAGCGAATACGGGCTGGCATGTCGAGATGTTTTCGCGAATTGATCGTCTCCTTTGAATCTCCCGCATTGGCAATCCACCGCGCTCGCGCTTCTCGGCTTCATCGCCGGGCTGGCGCTGCATCTGCGCTGGCATCCGCTGCGGCGTCATTTGTCGGACGCGTGGGATTTCGTCCGCCTGCGGCCCGCTTTGATCGTGTGGGTGGCTGGAGCCGCGCTGCTGGCCTCCATTTTGGGCGATGCAAAGCCTGCGGCCTATTCGCTGGTGCAGCTAGGAGACTGGCGGGAGTTGATCCTGCCGCTCATTCGCGATGCGGCGGCGCATCTGGCCCGGTTGCCGCATGTTTTTCTCCAACCCTGGCCGCTCGCCTGCCTGATGCCTGTCGTGCTTGCCATTTTGACCATTCGCATCTGGCGCTGGCCGTATCGC
>CALDGV010000177.1 GCA_937941745.1 uncultured Prosthecobacter sp.
ACCGGCACCCGCCCGTGATAAACCCACAGCCATTCAAAACGCAGGCTTTGCCAGACGGTCGGGGTCAGGAGGGAAGCGGTCGCCATCCCGGCAGGATACGAGAGGCGCTGAACCCGCCAAGTCCTGTCTGACAAGAGAGGCATTCCCGGCGTCACAGAAACATTTTTCGGCCTCCCGGAGGCCTTTTCCGACGCCGAAAAGCTCTGTTCCGGCCTCCCGGAAGCTTTCTCCGGCGTCGAAAAACTCCATTTCGGCGTCCTAAAAGCCTTCTCCGACGCCCAAAAACTCCATTCCGACGTCCTAAAAGCCTTCTCCGACGCCGAAAAACTCCATTCCGACGCCCTAAAAGTCTCCTCCGACGCCGAAAAACTCTTCCCGGGTGTCCCCCAAGGCGTTTCCGGCACCCGGAGATCCTGCGAAGGCCGCTTCCGGCTCTGCGGCAGCGTGTAAGCCATTTCCATCACGCATAAGCCCGCAGGCTTGCCTGAGGCCGGGCAGCCATGCTCCACTGGACGGATGCGCCCACTTGCCTCCCTTCTTGTTTTCGCTGCCGCCGTGCTTTCGGCGGAGGAGCCGCGCCAGATCAGCGGCATTTATCCGCACCTGGCCATGTTCAACAACGAGGGGGAATGCGGCACGGGGGCGGTGGTGCCCTGGGCGGACCGGCTGTGGGTCATCACCTATGGGCCGCACCTGCCCTTTGGCAGCAGTGACAAGCTCTACGAGATCACCCCGGACCTCCAGCAGGTGATCCGCCCGGAGAGCGTGGGCGGCACCCCGGCGAACCGCATGATCCACCGCGAGACGCAGCAGCTGCTGATCGGGCCTTATGTGATCGATGCCCAGCGCCAGGTGCGGGTGATCCCGCCCAACAAAATGCCGGGCCGCCTCACGGGCAATGCCCGCCACCTGACCGATCCGGCGGGCAAGGCCTACTATGCCACGATGGAGGAGGGGCTCTACGAGGTGGACCTGAAGACGCTGGAGGTCACCGGCCACATCCAGGACGGCAACACGCCGAAGAAGGGCTTTTCCAGGGAAACCCGGCCCGCCACGCTGACCTCCGAACTGCCCGGCTACCATGGCAAGGGGCTCTTCAGCGGCCAGGGCCGCCTCGTGTATGCCAACAATGGCGACCGCGACAAGCGCGTGACCACCGACCCCGCCACGCCCAGCGGTGCGCTGGGAGAATGGCGCGCTGCGGGCCAGGACTGGAGCCTCGTGCGGCGGAATCAATTCACCGAGGTCAGCGGCCCCGGCGGCATCGAAGGCAATGCCCATCCCACCACGGACCCGGTGTGGAGCATCGGCTGGGACCATCGCTCCCTGATCCTGATGTGCCTGCATGGCGGCCAATGGCACAGTTACCGCCTGCCGAAGTCCAGCCACAGCTATGACGGAGCCCACGGCTGGAACACCGAGTGGCCGCGCATCCGTGAGATTGGAGAAAAAGACCTGCTGATGACCATGCACGGGGCTTTCTGGCGCTTTCCGAAGGGGTTCACCCCGGCGAACAGCGCGGGCATCGCGCCGCGCAGCAACTACCTGAAGGTGATCGGCGACTTCGCCCGCTGGGGCGACCGGCTGGTGCTGGGCTGCGATGATTCGGCGAACAAGGAGTTTCTCAACGTGCGCAAGGCGAAGGGCAAGCTCGCCGGCCCTGGCCAGTCGCAGTCGAACCTCTGGTTCATCGCGCCGGAGAAGCTGGACCAGCTCGGCCCGGTGATCGGGCGCGGGGCGGTGTGGCTGGAGGATGCGGTGAAGGCCGGAGAGGCCAGCGAGCCCTACCTTTTCAGCGGCTACCAGCATCGCAGCCTGCATCTGGTGGCCCCGCAGACGGCGGCCTTCACCCTGGAGGTGGATGAGAAGGGCGATGGCACCTGGACGGCGAAGCATACCCTGGCCGTGAGCGGTGAGAGCAGCCTGCGGCTGGACTTCCCCGCGGATGAAACGGGCGTGTGGGTGAGGCTTCGGGCGCAAAAAGACGCCGAGAAGGTCACGGCGATGTTTCACTACCGGAACGACGACCCACGAGCCACCGAGGCAGATGCCCTGTTTGAAGGCATCGCCACCGCAGAAGACACGCAGACCACCGGCGGCGTGATGCTGGCACGCGGCGCGGGCTTCAAGACCCTGCGCTACGTGACCACCAGCGGTGGCTGCTACGACCTGGGCGCGGCCTTTGACCTGAAGCCGGTGCAGGACGCCGCTGGAATGAAGTGGACCCAGAAGAATGCCGAGATCCCCACCGGTGTGCTCAGCCATGATGCGGCCTCCATCCTTTACGTGGATGAAAAAGGCCGCTGGCGTCTGCCACGGGGCACCCAGGCGCTGGACCAGGCGGGGCCGCTGGGCGCAGAGCGCGTGTGCCGCGAGGTCTGCACGGAGCGCGACCTCTTCAACGCCGGGGGCACCTTCTTTGAATTGCCGGCG
>CALDGV010000178.1 GCA_937941745.1 uncultured Prosthecobacter sp.
CGGGCTTCAGCTTCATCTCCGCCTGCTTCGCCGCGATGAAACGGTCGATGTCATTTCGCACCCAGCCCTCACCTGCCTGCGGTGGCGACACCTTGGCCACCGGCTGAAAGGCCCAGTATTTGCGCTGCACCTCCGTGAAACCTCCCTCGGTCACGACGACCTTCTTCGCGGCATCTTCCGGCCACGGTGCTCCCATCTCGATCCACTTCTCCAGAACGGCGATCTCCGCATCCGGCAGCTTCTCCTTCGGCGGCATCTGAAAGTCGGCATTCATGTAACGCACCGCCTCGATCCTCGCCGACTCGTCCGGCTTCCCCGGCACCAAAGCAGGCCCCGTGTCACCGCCCGACTTCAAGTAGCCGATGTGATCCGCCCGCAGTCCGCCCTTCTGCTTCTTTTCGCCATGGCACTCATGGCACCGCTTTGCCAGAATGGGCCGTACTTCCTTCTCGAAGAATGTCATCTCTCCACGCCGCGCCTCATCGTCCGCCGAGGCCGTGGCGGCGATGAAGAGAACAACGGGAAAAAGTCGGATTGCGATCACTTGAACAATGCGATTGGATTTCAGCGAATCTCGCGCAGGTGCCGGTTCACGGCATCGCTCAGATGCGCGGCTGCGGAGGGAGTGAAGGGCGAGGTGGCGGGCTCGTAGCCGCCAGCCTGGTATTCCGCCTCGGTGGGCAGGTAGCCGAAGGTGCCGCCGGTATAACCGAGGTAGAGCGTGTGGCTGAAGGGCGAGCGGTCGCGGATGGTGTTGGAGATTTCACAAAAGAGCTCCATCGGCGCGCTCCAGAGCACGATGTCGTCGCTGAGGCGCAGGAAGCGCACGGGCACGAGCAGAGTCTCCACGCCGTCTTTGTCCGTGCGGAGGTAGTCCTTCAGCTCCTCCGACCATCCGATGTTGGGGCGTTTCGGGGTTTCAACGATGATTCGGGAGGCACGCAGGCCGACCTCACCGTCCACGGGGCGAGCCCGGCGGCTGGCGTCGAGAATGGGATCGCCCAGGAGCACTTTGAACTGATCCAGCACTCGAGCCTCAGCTTCAGTTCGAACACTGTAGAGCGGGGCGAGGTTTCCGGCAGCACCATTGAGATAAAGCATCGGCACACTGGTTTTCTCCTCGACGTAGGTGGCGACAGCTCCAGGCGCGTCGGCACTGACAAGCGTGCTGGTGCCGCCAAGCACGGTGGCGTGCATGGCGTAGTTCGCGAGCTGGGCCAAAGGCGAGCCATCTGCCTTGTCCACACGCAGCAGCCCGATCCGGCGGTCCACCGCACCTGCGGGATTCATCCCCAAGCGCACCTCGCCGCCGACATCGCGGGCCCGGCGGTTGATGTTCGCCTCCGCATAACCACGTCCGATGGAGAGCTTGGCGGCTTCCAGTTTGGACATGGCCTCACGCACGCCCTCGGTCAGCCTGCGCTCGACGAACTCGGTGTAGGCAGGATCAACGCGAAACTGAAAACGATTGGGCATCAGCACGCCAGGCACACCGGGCGGCCCCACATACGGCGAAGAATGCGTGTGCGTGACGGACCACCAT
Organism: uncultured Prosthecobacter sp.; assembly: GCA_937941745.1. GTDB lineage: Bacteria > Verrucomicrobiota > Verrucomicrobiia > Verrucomicrobiales > Verrucomicrobiaceae > Prosthecobacter. The sequence continues at coordinate 1,544 of CALDGV010000178.1, forward strand.
ACATTCTCCGCAGGCAGGCCGAATTCGGCAGCCAACGCACCCGTGACCCGATCAGCATAAGCAGGCGAGAGCGAGCAGAGATCAGAGGCGATGAAGACGAACTTCGCGTCATCCTGCGCCAGTGCCACGATGCGGTGGAAAAGCGGGTCGCGTACCTTGGTGGACATGCGCGGGCTGTAGCCCCGCAGCATTTGCGGCGTCTCCGGCGTGATCTCCACTTTCGCCATCGCCGCACGAAACTCCGCCCGAGCGCAAACAGCGATGGCGATTAAAATGAAGATGGGAAAGCGTGACATGGGAATGATTTAAGGGTGAATGAGAAGGGGTTGCACACGGCTCAAGGCAGCAAGTCCACACAGATCAGTTCGCGGTCATCACGGAGGAACAGCTTGCCGTGGGCGTAGGAGGGATTGCACCAGTTGCTACGGCAGACTTGGGCCCGGCCCAGTTCCTTGAACTCCTTCGAATCGGCGGCGACGAGCACGACCTCACCGGTTTCGGTGAGGATCAGGAGATTTTCGCCGAGCACGATGATGGCGAGATGCGCATACTCTGCCGATTTAACGGCGAAGCCCTCCTGTGACCACATGGGCTTGCCCGTTTTGGTTTCGACGCAAAACAGGTCCCTGTTTGGCCCCAAGCCATAGACATAACCGCCCACGGCGACGGGACTGGAGAAGTTCACGAAGTGATCCTTGGTCTGCCACTTGATCGCGGCCTGCCATTTCGCGGTGCCGGGTTCGGCAGTCAGTTCGACGCCCATCAGGCTATTCTCCTTGGAAGCGACCATGACGAGGTTGCCGTCGATGATCGGCGTGGTCACGTGGCGTCCATGAGTCGTGGCGTGCCCTTCGCCGATGGGAAATGCCCAGACACGCTTCGGGTCGAGCGGCAGAGATTTCGGAACCACACTTCCGGGAGCCGCATGACCATCCCGTGCCTGGCCGAGCCAGCCGGGCCAATCTGCCGCGAAGCCGCTGGCGACAACAAGCGTGATGGCGGCGCTGATGATTCGCGTTACTGAGGTGTGGGAATTGCTGAAATGTCGATGCATAGAGGGCTATGTGGAATCACTGAAGTAGGCAGTAGAATAGGTGCCGTAGAATTTTCTGACCTGAACTTCGGGTTCTCAATTCTACTGCCTGTCTCTCAAGCCTACTTTTCCATCACGAGCCGTCCCTCTTTGAGGACCGCTGGAGCAGCCGATGCCGTCCAGTTGCCGTTCTCCTTTTTGATGTTTTTGGCCACCATCAGCCGCGGTTCACCGCCGGGGCCTTTGGGCAGGGCAAAGGCACCGACGGAGATGTCCACTTCATGATGGGTGATCAGTTTGAAGTCGGGAGCGCACTGGTAGGTGCGGTCTTTGCTGTAGGTGCCGAGCCAGAAGCTTCCGTGGGCAAAGGTGAGCGTCTGGATGCCATAGGTCGTCTGGCCGGGAACCTTGATCTTTTCGATGGCGACAAAGTCAGGTGTGAACTTGTGCACCCAGTTGAAAGGCTGTGTGCTGTCCTTCGGCTTGCCCTCTCCGACATAGAAGAAGCCATTCGCAAAGGTGATGCCGTCGATTCCGCCTTCGAAGGAAAAGTCGATCGGAAACTCCCCCGCAGGCCGGAGATCATCACAGGCATAGACATTGATGAAGACACCGCGCCTTTCTTTCGTCCGGTTCTGCGTCGCCACATACACTTTGCCATCGTGAACACAGCAATCACCGTGATGTGGATCAACCGCCCGCTCAGCCACGACGCGCCCAGTGAAATCGGTCTTCACGAGATTCGTGAACATCGACCAGTAGATGAACTTGCCATCGGAATCGAACCCCTGGAGATGCCCGCTGGCCTCGCCCTGGCAGATGATGGGGGAAGTGGCGGAGACGGACAAAGCGCCGGTCACGAACAGGAGAAGAGCAACAAGGAAGGACTTCATTTGAGGAAGTCATACGCACACGCTTCGCTGAATCACACTGCGGCCCCCTTGGGAGGACAGCTTCTCGTTCTTCTGCCGTGAGGTTAAAGATGTCCGCAAGTGCCTTGGCAGCTTCATGCAGAGGTCATTCCAATCCATCTCCGAGCCATCGGAGCAGCGGCACACGGAATTGAGTTACTGGCGGGATGGGCATGGATAAGATTCGTGTCGAAGCTGATTCCGCTTGGGTTTTACGGCACATCCGCAGCGGAGATGGTGTGGAGTTCGTTCAGGGAATCGGCGACGGGGTGGGACGTGCAGGATTGGGGCGAATCCAAGCGGAGTGCTCCGGCCCTGAGATGATCCTCCGCCGTCTGCCTGCGGCCCTGGGAGGTCGGAGGAGGGGAGGTTTTTTCACTTCCCAGCCGGGGGAGGTGCGAGGCCGGGTGTTGCGGGCTTGCACTAAGGCGTCGGAGGATGCGGGAAGCGGACGAGGGAAGCTCTCCCGGGGTCCGGGCAGGGTTTCCCCCGTGCCGGGGACCCGCTCT
>CALDGV010000179.1 GCA_937941745.1 uncultured Prosthecobacter sp.
TCCATCCTCGGCAAAGTCGTGTGGTTCAAAAACATCGGCACACGCCAAAAACCGCAACTCGCCGCCGCGCAGCCCATCGAGGTCGAATGGAACGGCGAACAGCCCCACCTCGCCTACGGCTGGCTGCGTCCCGAAGGCAAAGCGTTGCTCACCCAATGGCGCACAACTCCGGTGGGTGTCGATTGGAACAAAGACGGCCTCACCGACCTCGTCATGCTCGACCAGGAAGGCTACCTCGCGTTTTTCGAGCGTGCGAAGCAAGGCGGCAAGCTCGTCCTCAAGCATCCGCAGCGAGTGATTTGCGCCTCCAAAGATGCGCAGAAGCCCGGTTTGCTAGATAAGGCGCTCGAACACCTCAAAGTGAAGACACCTGTCAGTATGAATCCTGGCGAGCCTCTGCGCCTCAACAGCGGCATCGCCGGCAAGAGCGGTCGCCGCAAGCTCTGCATCATGGACTGGGATCAGGACGGTAAGCTCGACATCCTGCTCAACTCCGCCAACGCTAACTTCCTCCGCCAGGAAAACGCCGCCGACGGTAAATGGTTCTTCACCGACATGGGCCTCCTCTCCGACGCGAACATCGAAGGCCACGACGTGAGCCCCACGACCGTTGATTTTAATGCGGACGGACTCCCCGACTTCGTAGGCGGTGCCGAAGACGGACACCTCTACTACATGCGCAATCCCAAGGCGAAGTGACCGCGCCACGTGGGAGGCTTAGAAGTCCCAGCGAAGGTTCACCGCACCGAAAGGCGCAGCTTCCAGGGTCTCGTTCGCCACTTCACGATCTGCAGCATTCCGCAGTTCCAGCTCGCCGCCCACGTTCATACCCGCGCGAACGCTGAGGGTGAGGTGGTCCGTGAGACGATAAATCACCGAAGCGGCTGCCTGCCAGCCGCTGAGGTCCACGCGGTTCACGCGGGGATCTTCGACATCCCAGGAGCCTCCGCTCGGGTAGCCGCTGAGGCTCAGGGTCATGCGGTCAGTGGCACGCCAGCCGAGCACGACAAAGGGCGGTGTCACCTGCACGATGAAGGGTTTTGGCTGCCAGATGAAGCCGAGCGCAGGCAGCACGCGGCTTTCCTGCGCGCCATACTCGGCGAAAGCACCGCCGGCCACGCTGAAGGTGTCGCTGAAGCGCCAGCCCAGAAGGCCGAGGGCGCTCACTTCAAAGTCATCCCAGCTCAGGCCCTCAAAATCCGTGCCCAGCCCCGGAGTCACAAAGCCCAGCCCCCACCAGCGCGAATTTTTCGGACGCCAGAAGAGGGAGGCCTGGGCCTCCAGCGTGTGCAGTGTCTCCTGCCCCAGGCCGGCGAGACCGCCAAAGTCCACCTCCGTGAGGTTGTAGCCGAGGGAGATGCCGAGCCTCGTATCCTCCCCGAGCTGGGTCTTCCAGACTGGCATGATGGTGCGCAGCTCAAAGAAATCCAGACCGCCGGGCTGGTCCGAGTAGTCCTGCGTGCCCATGAAGGTGGCATCCACCATGTAGCCGGGACGGCCAAAGCCGAAGGCGGCAGGATCAATGAGCCCTGCCTGGCGGCCCGGCTCGGCAGCGGCCTCCTGAGCCGCCAGGGGCGAGACAAAACTGAGCAGGGCAAAAGACAGCAGGCGGGAAAAGGAGGTGGACATGCGGCCAAGCTTACGCGCAGGCCCGCAAGCCAGGACGCCGCGGATGCATGGGCAGGTTAAAAAGGACTTCGCAACCCTACCATGCGCCCAGTCGGCTCAGCTCAGCGCCCGCTTCAGCATGGCCAGGCTGGCATTGCCACCGCTGAACACGCAGGCCACACGGCGGTCCTGCCAGGCGGCCCGATGTTTCTTCAGGGCGGCATAGGCCAGCGCACCGGCACCTTCCGCCAGATTGTGCGTGGCCAGCAGCAGCTCCCGCATGGCCTCCAGCGCCTCGTCGTCGTTCACCGTCACGATGTCATGGGCATGGTGCAGCACCTGTTCCAGCGCCTCGGTGTTCGGCGTCTTGCAGGCCACGCCCTCAGCCACCTGCGTCGTGCTCGCCTGCTCGATGAACTTCTTCTGCTGAAACGACAGCGCATAGGCAGGTGCGTGCTCGGAGACCACGCCGATGATCTTCGTCTTCAATCCGAGCGCCTCCCGCGCTGCGGCGATGCCACAGAAGCCCGAGCCAAGGCCGATGGGAACAAACACCGCGTCCAGATCCGCCACGGAGCGGAACAGCTCCAGCCCGTAGGTGGCCACGCCACGAACAAGCCAGGGATGGAAGGAGGGCACCGCGTGCAGCCCCTGCTGCGTCGCGAGCTGCCGGGAATGCTCCAAGGCCTCCTGAAACTCCCGGCCATGCTCCACCAGCTCCGCGCCCAGGGATCTCATGGCCTCGTTCTTCTCCGGATTGTTCCCATGCGGCACCACGATCACCGCCCTCAGGCCACGCTCGCGGGCTGCAAAGGCGATGGACTGGCCGTGGTTCCCCGTCGTGGCCGCGATCACGCCATGAACAGCGGGCTCTGCGCGCTTCAACTCATCCATGTACACCAGCCCGCCGCGGATCTTGAAGGCGCCCACGGGCGTGTGGTTCTCGTGCTTCATCCACAGCTCACACCCCAGGGCTTTCTCCAGCAGCGGCCAGCGGTAGGTCGGCGTCTCCCGGATGTGTTTCCGGATCAGGACCTTGGCGGTTTCGATGTCGGTCAGGGTGGGCAGTGGCGGCATGGGCCGAACTAGACCCGCCTCGGCGTGCAGGACAACCCGAGTTGCAGTTTTCCAGCCCCTGCCGCCCACGTCCGAGGCTAGAAAGCCCACCCTGCACTGCTCAGAGCTGACTGAAAACTGCCCGGCGTTGACCGGGGAAAGCTCGCCGCTGAGCGAAAACCGGTCGGCATTGGCTGATGAAGGCTCAACGCTGACCCAAAACCAGTCGCCGTTGAGAAAAAACCCGTCGGCATCGACGGATCGGCAGTCATCGTTGACCGAAAATCAGTCAAATTTGACTGATTTTCGGTCAAATTCAGGTCCGCCACCTTCCCTTTTCGCCCCTCAACGTGAAGGCCCGCGGTGGAAAAGGAAGTTCGGCAGGCAGGATGGCGTATTCCCTGCCGCCATGAACACCGCCACCACCTCGCGCCGTCGTTTTCTTGCCACGTCCCTTGCCGGAGTCAGCACCCTTCCTGCCTGGGCGGCACCGCTGGGGGCGAATGGGGATGTCCGGGTCGCCGTGATCGGCTTCCGAGGCCGTGGGCGTGGCCACATCAAAGAGCTGCTGGCCCAGAAAGGCGTGCGGCTCGTGGCCCTGTGTGACGTGGACCAGGAGGTGATCGACAAGCAGGTGGGCGAGCTGGCGAAGCAGGGCATCAAGCCACGGACCTACCGCGACTTCCGCGAGTGCTGCGCCGACAAGGAAGTGGACGCGGTGACCATCGCCACGCCGAACCACAGCCATGTGCTCATCGCCCTGACGGCGCTCCAGCACGGCAAGCATGTCTATGTGGAGAAGCCGGTGAGCCA
>CALDGV010000180.1 GCA_937941745.1 uncultured Prosthecobacter sp.
GCATGGCGTGAAGCCCGAGGAAGTGCAGTGGGCCGATGAATCACAAACTCCGTCTTTACTGGCCGAGGACGCGGTTACCTACGGCGAAGCACGAAAAGACGCTGTGAAGGTCCCCGCCGAGTTTTTGCGCCTCGCCGCCAACGTGTGCGCCCACACCGACGAGCGACGCTTTGCCATCTTGTATCGTCTTTTGCATCGTTTGACACTCGGCGGCGAAAAACACCTCCTTGGCATGCCTTCTGACCGCGACATGCATCAGTGCAGCATGTGGGCTAAGGCCGTGAGCCGCGACATTCACAAGATGCATGCCTTCGTGCGCTTCCGACTCGTCGGCGTGAACGAGGAAACTGGCCGCGAGCAGTTCGTCGCGTGGTTTGAGCCCGAGTATCGCATCACACGCCTTGCCGCGCCGTTTTTCGAGAAACGCTTCGCCAGCATGGAGTGGTCCATTTTGACCCCCGACGAGTGCGCGACCTGGGACGGCGAAAAACTCACCTTCATGCCCGGCATGAGCCGTCACGATGCTCCCGCTGCCGACGCCCACGACGACCTCTGGCGCAGCTACTACCGTAGCATCTTCAATCCCGCCCGCCTCAAGGTGAAGGCCATGCAGTCCGAGATGCCCGTGAAGTATTGGAAAAACCTCCCCGAGGCCGAAATCATCGCCGGGCTCATCAACGGCAGCGAAAAACGTGTGCAAACGATGATCGAAACACCCGAACGCCCCGTGAAGCCCGTGCCGGACAATGCCTACCTGAAGAGGTTGCGAGACGGCAGGCGGGACTAGGGCTCAGAGTTTTTTGAGCAGCCCTTGCAGCAAGTCACCAAGGCCTTCGCCACGCAGAAGGTTCTTCAGCAGGCGGTCGAGCTTGGGTCTGACCTCAGGGTCAGACAATGAGCCTTCGGATTCGATGTCAAAGGTAAGGCGACCGCGCTCATCCGCCAAGGCTTTGACGATGCCCTGAGTGATGGAGTCTCCGAGTTTGGCTTGGGAGACTCCAGCCATCAGGCGCTGCTGCAATGCCTGCCCACAGGAAAGACGGAGTTCGGCTTCGTGAACGTTCTTCGCGGTGTTGATGTGGGATTTTCGCTGAACCACGACCTCATAGTCAGGGAAGGCGAAGTGCGTGTCGCCGAGCAGGGAGAAAATGTTCGCCCTATAAGCTCCCTGAACCACTGCGGGTTCCTGAAGCTCGCCTCCGATGACGACAGGTGACAGGTCAATACCATACTCCATGAGCTTTTTCATCTCCTTGCCGGCGGCATCTCCCATGGTGAGATGTCCAGCGAGAGTGGAGCCTTTGGCCAGGGTCATTTTCAGAAGCGTGTAGGGCTGCCATTCACCTGTCGCAGGATCAATAGGCGTGGTAGTTCCCGAGCCTTCCAGTTTCAGACGGGCCAGTTCGGCGGGCTTTTTCACTCCGCCAATGCGTGCCATGCCAGTCACGGTGATGTCACTTTTCAGGCTGGCCTCCATCCGGTTGTGGTTGGCCAGATCCGCAGGATCGATGTCGATGCCTGTCAGGCTGAACTGAAGGTTTTCGACGCGCACAGTGCCTGCCGCGTTCTGGATGGTGAGCGTCCCATCCTCAATGCTGGCATTGTTGACAGTGAAGGCGAAGCCTTGTTCCGGAGATTTCGTCGGGACGTCCTTGCTCACGGCGCGGGCAGGGGAGGCAAGCAGCGTCTGATCCTGATTCACTGGAAGTGCACGAGGCACGGAAGCTTCGATGTCTGCTGTCTTGGGGCCGCGCTTTGGTTTCTTGAAGAGGGCTTCCAGCGTGCTCCGGCCGTTTTCATCCTGACTTTCCTGAACCACCGGGGCCACAAGACGGAGTTGCTCCACAAACAGGCGCCGCTTCAGCAGGTCCTCCAGCTTCACCTCCAGGACGATTTCAGGGATGACGATCGCGGCGCTGCCAGCGGCCAGCGGCACTCTTTCAGCCAGGGGCTTTTCTACTTCCTGATCCTTCGGGGCGATCTGAACGCCTTTGAAAACAAGCTGCGCAGGCTGGGTGAAAAGATGGATCTGGGCATCTTCCACCTGGGCCCTGCAGTTGGTGTTGCGCTCCAGCTGATAAACACATTCCTCCGGGCCAAGCCTTTGCAGCAGCCACCACGAAACTCCGCCAAGGCCTCCCGCGACGATGAGGCCCAGCAACACCAGAATGATCAGCAGCTTTTTCATGACCCTGCAGGCTAGTGGCAGCCGCGGATTCTGGCAAGGAACAGGCTGCTGCCGCCGCACTTCATCCCATCGTCGTGCAAGGCAGCATCATGGCGTCCTTCATGCCATGAAGGATCTTCTTGTCCGCAGGACACACTGTGGCCATCACGCCCCCCAGCCGCGTCTCCTCACTACCATGAGGCACGAAGTAGTAGGGACAGAGGCGGACTCGTGCTTTCATGTCCTCCAAGGACTGCCGGGCCTCGTTCCAGGCTGGGTGAGTGATCACGCGGGCCTTGTGGAAGCGCTGCAGCACATATGGGTTGTTGGGAAAGCTGGCGAGTGCCTCACTGAGCGCCTGGGACCACTCTTCCTGTGACAGGTCGTGCCCGATGGAGACGCTGCGTGCTCCCCAGCCCACTTCGGAAAAGCCGCTGATCTTCAAAACCAGCTCCCGCTGCCTGCTCCCAAAGAGGCGCACCTCCTCCCAGGAATGAGCTTCCAAGCCCGGCATGACGGCGTGCGGGGGCAGTGCGGCAGGGTTCACGACCCAGCCCTGCGGGATGACCTGTTCCAGCAGGCTCAGATGCTCTGGTGAAAGCCGGTGCTCCCACCAGCCCCGAAGTTCAGGATGGTGAAAAAGCACCAGCCAGAGCTTCTCTTCGAGAAATGCCTTCAACGGCGGGCTGAAGGAAAGCTCTCCAAGCTCTGCCATCCGCAGCATTTCGAGGGACAAATCCACGTTGTCGAGGTCGAACAGCTCAAAGAAGCGATAGATGCTCGAACCGTGCAATTCGTTGGGAGTGAGGTTCCAGGGATTCAGTACGTTGCGCGGCGTGGCTCCCGGCCTGCCGTTCAGGCGCTGCACCAGCCATTCCATTTCTGGCTGATAGTCTCCAGACTCCCGAGAGACCAGGATGTCTTCCCGGGGGAAGGCAGCGGCAAAGCCCTCCATCATGCCATCAGGTCCGCCAATCACCGCTTCACCGAGGCTGGAGTAGGTCTGGTTCAGCCAGTCGGTGAGCCCGATGCCTCCAGGCAGGGAGTCCAGTTCAGACATCGCCAGTCCGTTTTCCGTGAGGACGAGGTCTGGACGAAGCACACCTGGAAGTGCGGTGCGCCAACGCTCATGACGGCCGAGCTCGATCACCCGTGCGGGCTTGCCTTGATCCAGCAGCATTGCGATCCAGCGCAGGGCCGGGCTCTGGAGGCTTTCAAAATAGAGGTCATTGCAGGCCGTCTGGAAGTGACGCAACGCCGGGCCCAGTGCCTCAATGAGCCTCAAAACCGGTTTTTCCAGGGGCAGCGCGG
>CALDGV010000181.1 GCA_937941745.1 uncultured Prosthecobacter sp.
GCCACGCAAAAGCCGACGTGAAGACCCTCCCGCGGGTTCCACGTCGGCTGCCTGATCTTTTCGATGAGGCCTGGACTAAGGGTTACGACTTCTTGGGACGGCCAAGCACATCATCCTTGGTGGTGAGGGCGATGGCGACGACCTGGTCGATCAGCTCCTGGCTGACTTTGAAGTCCTTCAAGGTGCTCACGAGGTTTTCGGCGATGGCATTGAAATGCTCCTCCGTTAGCCCCATGCCGTCATGAGCCTTGCGCATGTCCTTGCCGGTCCAGGGCAGTGGCCCGCCGAAGGCTGCGCTGAGAAATTCCTTCTGCTTCCGGCGCTGCTTGTCCATGCTCACGTCGTCGAAGAAGTGCTTCACGCGCTTGTCGGCCAGCACCTTGACGTAAAAGGCGTCCACCACGGCATCGAGGGCGGCCTTGCCACCGAGCTTGTGATAAAGGCTGTCTTCGCGGGCCTTTGTCCACTTGGTCTTGCAGGCCTCCTGGGCGAAGGACCACTTCCGGCCTTCGTATTCGGCAGTGATGGCAGGATTGACCGGCTTGCCGCTGATCGGGCAGACGGTGTTCGACGCCGATTCACCGGCGACGGCGGCTGGATCGACGCCCATGGCGGCGTTCACGAGGAGGGTCATCACGAGGGTGACGGCGGCGAGGGAAGGAAGGATCAGTTTCATGGTTGGGTGGGGCTTATTAAAAGATGCATAACTGATGCATCAATGCACCATTCTTGCGCAGAATTGAGCCTATCTTGCCGCATGAAAGGCACCTCAAAAGCCGCCCACAACCCCGCAGGAAGCGGGCAGCCAGGAGGCCTTCAAAGCTGCAAACTCGCCGCATGTTTGAAACCAAACCCGACATCACCGGCCGGCCTGAGATCGAAAAACTCGTGAACGCCTTCTACGACCGTGTGCGCGGTGATGACCTGCTGGGCTTCATCTTTGACAAGGTGGCGCAGACCAACTGGGAGACCCATCTGCCCAAGATGTACTCCTTCTGGGAAACCGTTCTTTTCCGCAGTGGTGGTTATACCGGCAATCCGATCGCCGCCCACGGCAGGCTGCTGGCGCAGACCCCGATGGGCCGTGAGCAGTTCAACCGCTGGCTGGAGCTCTTCAAGGCCACCGTGGACGACCTCTTCAACGGCGAGAAGGCCGACCACATCAAAAACTGCGCGGAGGACATGGCGAATGTCATTCACGCACGGATCAATCACGTGCCCGACGCCCGTTTTGATCCCGCCAACCTCACTCCGGAGCAGCGGGAGCGCTATACGCGCTACAAGGCCTCCAGCCACACCCAGTCATGAGCACCTTTCCCGCCTGCAAGCACCGCAAGCACAAGGCCCGCGGCCCCCGCAAAGACGGGCTGCGCTGGCTGGCAGCGGAGCCCTACCGCCTCTTCTTCGCCTCCGGAGCGCTCTGGAGCATCGTGGGCGTGTCGCTGTGGCCGCTTTTCCATGCCCAGCTGCTCAGCTTTTATCCCAACCTGGTTCATGCGCGCCTGATGATCGAGGCCTTTGGAGGTGCGTTTGTCGTCGGCTTTCTGGGAACGGCAGGCCCGCGCATGGCCACCGCGCCGAAGCTGACTCCCCTGGAGCTTTTCGCCCTGCTGGCGTTGCATCAGGCTTCAGCGATCAGCCATCTGAACCAGCAGCTTCAGCTTGGTGATGCTCTTTTTGCCGCCCTGCTGTCCCTGCTCGTCCTCTGCATGCTTGTGCGGGTGGTCCGGTTCCGCAAGGAGGCGCCACCGCCGCAGATGCTGCTCGCGATCACCGGGCTGGCCTGCGGCATCAGCGGAGCTGCGATGCTTCTCTCATCGCAGACTTACCTCGACCTGAGCCGCCTGCGGCTGGCCAACCTGCTGCTTTATCAAGGGCTGCTCCTGCCGCCGGTGCTTGGGATTGGTTCGTTTGTCTTCCCGCGGATGCTTGGCGGCGATTTTGGCGAGCCCAAGACCGCCGCACAAAGCCGGGCCAAGCTGCTGCGCTCCGTGGCTGCCGCCGTCCTGCTGGTCGGCAGCTTTTTCCTCGAAGCCTGCGGGCATGTGGCCGCCGGTTACGCACTCCGTGCAGCAGTGTTGGCAGGCTACCTGATCTGGGAGGTGCGCTGGCGCACTCAGCAGAGCGGGTCGCTGACCACCGGCCTGTTCTGGGCTCTGGCCGTGGGCTGGCTCGGCCTCGTACTCGCCCCCTTCCACTACGCCCAGCACGTCTCCATCGAACACCTGCTCTACATCGGCGGCTTTGGCATGCTCATGCTGGTGGTCGGCTCACGGGTGCTGTTTGGTCACAGCGGCGATCTTGAAGGCTTTTTCGTCAAATCACGCTGGGTGCGCTTTCTCGTCGTCCTCGGCGTGCTCGCCGCCACCACGCGCGCCACACCGGCATGGGTGCCTTCGACCACGGTCTCGCATCACATCTATGCCGCCTGGACCTGGGCGCTGCTCTGCCTGTTCTGGCTGCTTTGGCACCGCCGGCGCTTTGTGAAGCGTGACGAAGAGGACTGACGGCAAAAAGCGTGAATCCGGAGGCTGTCCACGTTGGTATGCGCCTCCACCATGCACGCGAAAACACTTCTTGCCTGCCTCGCCCTCGCCACCACCAGCCTCGCCCAGGTGGTGAAACGTGACCTCCCTTATGTTGAAAAGGATCGTCATGCCCGCCACGTGCTTGATGTCTATGCCCCGGAGAAGGCCCAAGGGCTGCCGGTGGTGTTCTGGATTCACGGCGGCGGCTGGCAGGTGGGCGACAAGAGCGACGTGGACACCAAGCCGAAGTGGTTCCTGGAAAAAGGCTTCGTCTTTGTCTCCACTAACTACCGTCTGCTGCCCGAAGTGGACATGGGCACCCTCATCCGCGACTGCGCAAAATCACTGGCCTGGGTGCAGAAAAACATCGCGCAGCATGGTGGTGATCCCAGGCGCGTGCTGGTCGGCGGTCACTCGGCCGGAGCTCAGCTCGCCGCCATCCTCTGCACCGACGACCGCTACCTGAAGGAGGCCGGCGGAGACTTCAGCGCGCTCATCGGCTGCCTGCCGGTGGATGGCGACACCTATGACATTCCTGCGATCATCGAAACAGCCGAAACCCGGCGTCGGGTGCACCATCAGCCGCAGGCCAAGTTCGGGCATCGGGAAAAATTCGGCAATGATCCTGCGAAGCATCTCGACTTCAGCGCCGTCACCCACATCGCCCCCGGCAAGGGCATCCCGCCTTTCCTGACGCTCTATGTCGCCAATCACCCTGACACCAGTGCGCAGGCCTACCGCCTCACCGAGGCCCTGAAGGCCGCCAAGGTGAACGCACGATCCTACGGTGCCAGGGGCACGGATCACTCCAAGCTCAACAACGACCTCGGCGTGACAGGCGACGCCGCCACAAAGGAGCTGGAAGCCTTTGTCGAGATGATCCTGAAGAAGTGATTGCGGCAACAAAAAGGGCGGCCAGCTCAGCTGACCGCCCTCGAAGCCTGCATCGGCCAAAGGGGCTTACTTGCCCTTAAGGTCGTTGAACATCGCGAAGCCCTGCTCCGGCGTGAGGCCTTCGTGCACCACGC
>CALDGV010000182.1 GCA_937941745.1 uncultured Prosthecobacter sp.
CGCCACAAATGTCTTTGCATCGCCAAGGGCATCATGTATCACGGGCCAAATCCACACCATTCATGGGCGAATCCATCGGCACTCGGAAATTCAGGCGCGTTCTTCTCAAACTCAGCGGTGAGGCCCTTCGGGAGCCTGGCAGCACGGATAACATCTCGCCTCCCATTGTTGAGGACATGGCAGCCCAGATCAAGGCCGCCCACCAAACCGGTCTGGAAATCGCTCTCGTGGTAGGTGGTGGCAATTTCTGGCGTGGCGTGAGTGCCAGCAACAAAGGCATGGAACGGGCCACCGCGGACTACATGGGCATGCTGGCCACTGTGATGAACTCCCTGGCGCTGCAAAGCATGCTGGAAGCCATAGACGTGCCCACGCGAGTCCAGAGCGCGATTGAAATGAAGAACGTGGCTGAACCCTTCATCCGCCGTGTGGCCATGCGCCATCTGGAACTGGGGCGAGTGGTCATTTTCGCCGCAGGCACTGGCAACCCCTTCTTTTCCACCGACACCACAGCTGCCCTGAGGGCCAGTGAAATCGGTGCTGATGTGGTTTTCAAAGCCACCAAGGTGGACGGCATCTACGACAGCGATCCGAACAAGAACCCCCATGCGAAGCGCTATGACTGCGTGAGCTACCATGACTGCCTGACCAAGCAGCTCAAGGTGATGGACGCGACTGCCTTTTCCCTCTGCGAAGAAAACCATATGCCCATCGTGGTCTTCAGCATGAACGAGCCCGACAACATCCGCCGCGCACTGGTCGGTGAACCTCTCGGGACCCTGGTCAACACGACCGGATCACTCTGAAGCAGGCCGCCCGAGACGCTGGAAATTCGTCCGAAAGAAGGCCAACCATTCCAGCCGCACCTCACCTGCCATGCATCTCCTTCTCGTGGAAGACGATCCCGAACTGGGCCGCCAGATGACAGCCTGGATGGCGGAAGCAGGACATCGGCTGGAGTGGGTGGAGCAAGGCCAGCAGGCGCTCGACTGGCTCCATGACCATAGTTGTGATGCGGCCATTCTCGATGTTGGGCTTCCTGACATCGATGGTTACACCGTCGTCGAAACCTTGCGGAAGCAAGGGGTTCAGCTCCCGGTGCTGTTCCTGACCGCCAGAGCCAGTGTTCCAGATCGCGTCAGGGGACTGGCCGCTGGTGGGGATGATTATCTCACCAAGCCTTTCGCCGCTGAAGAGCTTCTAGCCAGGCTGGATGCCCTCCACCGAAGGGCTGCCCAAGTGCAGCCTGCACGTCGTCGCGTGGGCAACTCCTACCTGGACCCCGTGAAACGCCGAGTCAGCTGCGGCAGTGAAACGGTGGACCTACAGCCCAGGGAGTGGACTCTGCTGGAGGTGCTGATGAACCACGAAGGCCGCATCGTCCCCAAGCAGTTCCTTCTGGAGCAGGTTTGGGACATCCGTTTTGATCCAGGCACGAACGTCGTTGATGCCATGATCTGCCGCCTGCGCCGGAAGCTGGAAAGTGCCGGCAGCGACATTCACATCGAAACGATCCGGGGAAAAGGATATGCCTTCCAGAAAGACCCTGTTTGACCGCATCCCATCCCAATGGCGCCTGGCTCTGCTGCTGGCGCTGTTCGTAGGTACCAGCATCGCGCTGACGCTGATTTTTGTGAGGCGCACGGTGAGCCGGGACCTCCGCCAGTTCGATACGGCCATCATCGTGGATGACTTGGTGGAGTATGCGGCCATCTACGGCTCAGCCGGCCTTCGTGGCGTGCGCGAGGTCTTCCCTGCTGGCCAGCACAGCGCCAGCAATGGCATCCGGATCACACGATCAGATGGCAGCGTTCTTCTGGAGGAGATTCCAGACTCCATGCTGATCTACCAATGGCCGCAGAAAGTGCCCACCGTGGACTGGAGTGTCCAGCGGACCTACCTGCAGGAGTTCATGACCGCTCAGAGCGAGTTGCGCCTGACAATCGGCATCATCCGGCTGGATGACGGCAACTTCCTCTGGTTTGGCCGCACGAACGCGGAAGCTCAGAGATACCAGCACAACATCACCATCTACCTCTGGCTGGCCGGTATTTTGGCGGCAGTGGTGGCACTGCTTCCGGTGATCTGGTATTCGCACGAGGTGCTCACCCCCATCCGGGCCTTCACCGCCAGTGCCCGCCGTCTGCACCTGCCAGAGGGCACTGCCCGGCTGATGGCTCCGCGCGCCATCCCGGAGCTGAAAACCCTGGCTTCCGTCGTCAATGCAGGTCTCGATCAGATCCTCAGCCTGAGCCGTGAGCTGCAGAGCACGAATGACCAGCTTGCCCATGAACTGCGGACACCGCTGGCCAGGATTCGAGGAAACTTGGAGAACCTTCTCGATAAAAGCGACAATGCCACGGCCAAGGATGCCGCAGCGCGCAGCCTCGAGGAGATCGATCGTGCGGCGCAGTTGGTGCAGAGCATCCTGACCATCCGCGGCGGGGATCACGGTGCCCTGCGCCTCTACAAGCAGCAGACTCCAGTGTATCGCATCATCAGCACCCTGGTGGATCTCTTCACTCCGGCGGCAGAGGATCGCAACCTGACCATCGGCATCGAGCAAGGCCTCGATCTCGTGGTGAATCTGGACCGTGAGCTGATCACTCAGGCCATTTCCAACCTGCTGGACAACGCCCTCGCCTACACCCCAAAAGGCGGCAAGATCACCCTCCGCTGGCAGGCGGAAGGCACAGGGGTGGTCATCTTTGTGGAAGATACAGGCCCCGGGGTTCACCCCGAGGAGATGCAGATGATCTGGGAGCGTTACAACCGGGGCAGCTCATCCGTCATCCGCCACCCGGGCATCGGCCTAGGACTGAGCCTGGTTCGTGCGATTGCCACCGCCCATGGAGGCAGCGTGGGTGTGACCAACAGAGTCACCGGCGGAGCCAGCTTCTGGATCAAGCTCCCTCAAGGCTAGGCGCGCTTTTTGGCCGTCTTCTTAGCCGCGCTTTTTTTCACTGCGGCTTTCTTGGCTGCTGCCTTCTTCACCGGAGCTTTTTTCGCCGCCGACTTCTTGGCTGCGGGCTTCTTGATCTCGGCTGGAGCAGCTCCCTCAGGCTGCCATGCCACAGCAGGCGCATCGCCCCAAAGCTCTTCCAAGGCATAGTACTCACGCTTTTCCGGCGACTGAATGTGAACAAGCACGTTGGGAAAGTTCACAATCACCCACTGGCTTTCAAAGGAACCGTCCACAAAAAGCGGCTTCAGATCGTGCTCATCGCGCATCTGCACGACGATCTCGTCACGCACGGCCCGCAACTGAGGCGCGGAGCTGGCTGAGCAGATCACAAAATAATCCGTGACTGGCGAAAGGCCGCGCAGATCCAGCAGCACGATGTCTTCGGCTTTTTTATCGTCGGCATACTTGGCGCAGAAGCGCGCGGTTTCGAGGGCGTCCATGAGGTTGATGTCTTGCGGTCATGGAGAACCCACTTTCCCGCTCCGTGCAAGCCTGCATGCAAGGGTCATGCTGCGATTCAGCCGTCGGAAGAGGTGATCTCGATGTCTGCACAAGGAAGCGTTGCCCTCCCGGGGGCACTCGCTTTAGAGTGCCGCGCTTTTTTCATGCTTCGTTTTCTTCTTAGCCGAGTTGTCCAGGGTTTCGCCGTGATTGTCGGCGTGCTCTGCATCACATTCCTGCTGCTCAGGCTGGCTCCAGGCGGGCCGTTTCAAGGCGAGCGTGATGTTCCAGAACATATCCGCCGCCAGCAGGAAGCCATGTATGGCATGGACAAGCCCCTGCCCCTTCAGCTCTGGAATCACGTCGTCAACTTCGCGACCTTCAACTTTCCTCCATCGCCCAAAATGCCCGGACGTGGTGTGGAGGAGGTGATTGCCCAGGGATTCCCTGTTTCCGCCCAAGTGGGCATCGCCGCCCTCTTGATCGCCCTTGCGATC
>CALDGV010000183.1 GCA_937941745.1 uncultured Prosthecobacter sp.
CCTCCTGGGCGGCTTGAAATCGCTCACCAACCTCGCCGTCCCCAGCACCGCGTTTGGAAACAAAGCCGCTGAGGCCATCGCAGGTCTCACCGGCCTCACCCGCCTGGAAGTCACCAACACTAAGCTCACGAATGCAGGCCTGGAGCGGTTCTATTCCCTGAAAAACCTCACAGAACTCTTTCTCAGCGGCACCGAGGTCAGCCCGCAAGCAGCGGCTGATTTTCAAAAAGCCATGCCCCAGTGCCGGGTGAGCCGCTGAGTCGCCGCCTTGCGCCAGAAGCCTTTGGCCGAAGGAACAACCCACGTCCGTCGTTCCCACGACATGATTCGCCTTGGATTGGCCCTCATCCTCTTCGCCCTTTGCCCTACGCTATTCTTGTCCCCCGTAGCCTTGGCGAAGGAGGGCGCTGAAAAACCAAACATCATCTACATCCTCGCCGATGACCTTGGCTACGGTGATGTGCAGCGCCTGAACCCGCAGCGCGGGAAGATCGCCACGCCGCACCTCGACAAGCTCGCCTCGCAGGGCATGACCTTCACGGATGCGCACAGCGGCTCGTCCGTCTGCACGCCCACGCGCTATGGCTTGCTCACCGGGCGCTACGCGTGGCGCACACGCTTGCAGGCGGGCGTGCTCGATGGTGGCAATGACGAGCCGCTCATCGCTGCCGACCGGTTCACGGTGGCGGGTTTGCTGAAAGCGCAGGGCTACACCACGGCCTGCATCGGCAAGTGGCATCTCGGTTTTCAATCGAAGACCGCGACGACGAAGGGCGACAAAAAGAAAGGCATGGGCAATGCCGGGCTGCCCGTCGGCGCGGAGATCATCGGCGGGCCGGTGACGCGTGGTTTTGATCTCTTCTGGGGCTGCTCGAACGCGCGCACTATGTCCGCCTTGATCGAAGGAGATCGTGTCATCGAGACCATCGAGCCGATCACCATGCTGCCACGTCTCGGGAAGCGGGCCGTGAGTTATGTGCAGGAGCACGCAGCCGATGCGAAAGCAGGAAAGCCCTTCTTTCTCTACCTGCCGCTCACCTCGCCACACACGCCCATCCTGCCCACGCCAGAGTGGCAGGGGAAGAGCGGCCTCGGCGCTTACGGCGACTTCGTCATGATGACCGATGCCATCGTCGGCGATGTGCTCGTGGCGCTTGATCAAGCAGGCCTCGCGGACAACACACTCGTCATTTTCACCGCCGACAACGGCTGCTCACCGCAGGCTGGCACCGACAAACTCGAAAAGCAGGGCCACTTCGCCAGCGAGCGCCTTCGCGGTTACAAGGCGGACATCTGGGACGGCGGACATCGCGTGCCATTCTTTGTCCGCTGGCCGGGCAAGGTGAAGGCAGGCACGCAAAACGCCCAACTCATCTGCCACACCGACTTCATGGCCACCTGCGCCGAAATCCTCGGCGTGAAGCTGCCAGACACCGCCGCCGAGGACAGCGTGAGCCTGCTCCCCGCGCTGCTTCGTGATGCGGACACTCCTGTCCGCGAGAATCCAGAGCAGACAGGAGTGTCTGCCTCACGTCAAAACGTCATCCATCACAGCATCAGCGGCCGCTTCGCCGTGCGTGAGGGCCGCTGGAAACTTTGCCTCTGCCCCGGCTCCGGCGGCTGGGGAAAACCCGGCGATGCCGAGGCCGCCAAACAAGGCCTGCCCGTCGTCCAGCTCTACGATCTCAGCACCGACATCGCCGAAACCAAGAACCTCAGCGCCGAGCATCCCGACATCGTGGCCCGACTCACGCAGCAGCTCGAAACCAGCATCGCCAACGGCCGCAGCACACCTGGAGCAAGGCAGGCCAACGATGCCGAGATCGACATTTTCAAAACGAACAAGGGCAAGGCGGCGAAGGAGTGAGGGGCTTGAGAGTTCTTGCACCTCGCGGCGTCAGGATTGGTGAATCTTTGCCGTGGAGTGGTGGAATACTGGTATGCAAAATCCCATTACTCCACTAATCCAACGCTCCAAACACCCAGGAATCCCAAAACGCGCGGCATATCGCCGCAAGACGCAAGGAGCCTTCCGCCTCTCCGAGGCTTCGAGCAGACGCCCACCCACCATCTGCCTCCTTCTCCGCCAATCGAAGAAGCAAACCATCGTCGAGCTCACCCTGCCCAAAGACGCCAACATCCACGCCAGCTAAAATCAGATCTACCTGCCCTCAAAGGAGCTGTTGAAGCAGAAGCTGGATGAGTGGGGAGCGGCAAGAGCCTGACAAAAACCGACACTACCAACTCAAAGGCAACATAGCCAACAGTAGCCTCCCCCTGCTAGAAGCAGCCCAAAGACATTGCAAAAGTAGCATTCGGAATCAGAAGTGCGTTGTATTCACTGAGCCAACCCGAGAAAATGAATTCCCTTGAACAAGCGATCTCCGATGGTTGGGGATGGGCGGTCCAAGCGCCCGTGGTCGTCATTGACACGAATGCTTTCGGCAACGCCATTGTTTGCGACGCCACAGGACGATACCATCGAATCATACCCGAGGACTTGGCTTGCACATTCCTCACGGCAGATGACAGCGAACTGCAAAGGATAAGAGAATCCGAGGAGTTTCAGACCGACTGGGCCATGCAGCCTCTTCTTCGAGAGTCAGAACGCGTTCATGGCCCATTGGCACCCGGGCAGTGTTATAGTCTCGCCACCCCAAGTGTGCTTGGTGGCGCATACTCCGTTGAGAATGTCCGCAAGATCACTATGACCGACTGGCTTGGTGGAGCAGGCAGCCTTGCACGCCAGATCCAAGGGCTGCCTGATGGCTCCAAGGTGGTCATCAACGCCAGATGAAGCCATAAGCCACCCCATCTTCCCTGACAAAACCCAGGCGCGGGTTCGTTCCTCAAGCATGTTCCGACTTCCTGCCGTTCTCCTGATTGTCTTCGCCAGCGCTGCTTTGGCTGCTCAGCGGCCCAACATCCTCTTTCTCTTCGCCGACGATCACACCTACGAGGCTGTGCGCGCGTTTGGGCATACGGACATCGACACGCCGAACCTGGACCGACTCGCCGCGCGAGGCACGACGTTCACGCGGGCTTACAACATGGGCTCGTGGAGCGGTGCGGTGTGCGTGGCCAGTCGCACGATGCTCATCACGGGACGCAGCGTGTGGGACGCGGACAAAGTCTATAAAACCACGAACGCCGAACGCGAAAAGGGCGTGCTCTGGCCGCAGCTCATGCAGAAGGCCGGCTACAAAACCTACATGACCGGCAAGTGGCACATTCAGACCGATGCGGCGAAGTGCTTCGATGTGGTGAAGGATGTGCGTGCTGGCATGCCAAAGACCGTACCCACGGCCTACAATCGTCCTATCGCCGGCCAGACGGATGCCTGGAGTCCGTTTGACAAAACTCTCGGCGGTTTCTGGGAAGGCGGCACGCATTGGAGTGAGGTGGTGGCGGATCACACGACCCATTTCCTCACCGACGCAAAGCAGCAGGAGAAGCCTTTCTTCATCTACGCCGCGTTCAACGCGCCTCACGATCCGCGTCAGGCACCAAAGGAATTCATCGACCAGTATCCGCTGAGCCGCATCGCCATGCCGCAGAATTTTCTGCCTGAGTATCCCCACAAGGACGACATCGGCTGCTCACACAAGCTGCGGGATGAAAACCTCGCGCCGATGCCGCGCACGGAGCTTTCCGTGAA
>CALDGV010000184.1 GCA_937941745.1 uncultured Prosthecobacter sp.
CGAGCCAGAAGAGGTCGAGAGCACGCCAGAAAACGGATCCATGGAGGCCGGTGGCCGAGGGGATTGGAGGTGGGCGCGCTCGCTCGTTTCGCTCGCGGCGGCGGCGGTGGTTCTCTTCGCCGCGATTCATTACTTCGTTCGCCCGGCGACTGAGAAACCCACTTCGACCACAGTTGCATCCGACGTTGTTGCCACGCTGCTACTCGCAGAGGACTGCGATTGGCGCGGTGACCGCCATTTGATTGAAGGGCAGTCACTTTCGGTGGGGCAAACCTTGCGCCTCGCACGGGGCACGGCCGTGCTGCGTTTCGAGAGCGGGGCGGAGCTGGTGCTGAACACAGATACGGACCTGGAACTAGAGTCACGTGGTTCAGTGCGGCTGCTGGGCGGGCGACTGACGGTCCGCGCACCGGAGGAAGCAGCGGGTTTTGTGGTGCGCACGCCAGCAAGCGATGTGACCGACCTGGGCACGGAATTCGCCGTGTCGGTCGGAAGCAAAGGAGCGACGGAGGTGCATGTGCTCGAAGGGCAGGTATCGCTCGGCAAACCGGGCGCGCCACAAGATCGCGCTCAGGTGCTGGATGCCGGGAAGGCCGTTCGCTTCGACCGCGGCGACGCGCTCACGGCAAACACGGTGCCGCTGGCGGCGTCACGTTTTTCGGAACTGCTCGATGCGGTCACGGCGAAGCCGCGCCGAGGTTGGCTGATGGCTTCCGAGGCGTTTGAGTATCCGCCGGGCCGGCTGCCGCTGGAGCAAGCGAAACGCGGCTATGGCTGGGCGAGCCCGTGGTGGATGTTAAAGACGGCGCACATGCAGCCGGTCGATGACGGCGCGCTGGACATCGCCGTTGGTCGGCTCAATCAAAGCTGGCCGGTCGCGGGCGGACACGGGCTGGCGTTGCGGGCGAACGAAGGCTTTGCGTCGAGGTTCCGCTCGATGGTACGGCCCATTCGTCTGGATCGCGATGGTATCTACTACGTGAGCCTGATCGTGCGGCAGGAACTGCCTGCGGACGCGAGCAGTGAGCCTTCAAGGGTAAAGTTAGGACTGCGTTCAGCGGACAAAATGTTCGCCGATCGCATCCTGTTTCGGGTGGGAGCGGTGGGTAAACGGCAGATCGAAGTGCGCAATGGCGAGAGCTTTGTCAGCCCGTCGGCGGTGGCTCGGCAGGGCGCGCAGTTTTGGGTGGGGAAAATCGTGGCGCGCGCCCAAGGCGAGGATGAGATTTTCTTCCGGGTCTATGATGAGGGTGAACCCTTCGATCTCATGGAACCCGCGTCGTGGAGCGTGCAGACGCGCGGCGTGCAAAGTGACGCGCAACTCGATATCGTCGAGCTCTCGGTGTCCGGTCCGGGCGTTTGCTGGTTCGACGAACTGCGGATCGGCAAAAACTGGCGCGCCGCCGTCTTTGCGCCCCAAGCCGTCGCGCTCGATGAAAACGCCGAGCCGAGCGCCACACGCTGACTTTACCAATGAACTCCTGCCCAACACTCCGTTTACTTTTCGCAGCATCGCTGATCATTTCCCCGCTGCCTGCGATCGGAGCCGGGGTGGATGCGCAGTATCTCGAAACGCACTGCTTTGACTGCCATGATGCTGATACAAAAAAGGGCGGGCTGGATTTGACGGCGCTCAAGCTGGATCTGACGGATGCGGCGACATTCGCGACGTGGGTCGATGTGCATGATCGGGTGCGCGGTGGGGAGATGCCGCCGCCGAAGAAGAAGCGGCCGCCGGAGGCGGAAACGAAGGCGCTGCTGACGGCGCTGGATGCGAGTTTTCGCGAGGCGAGTGCGGCTCGGCAGGCGGTGGAGGGTCGGGCATTGGCGCGGCGGCTGAATCGGGATGAGTATCAAAATACGCTGCGGGATCTGCTTGGCGTGGCGAAGGACTACCGGGCGCAGTTGCCGGAGGATGGTCGGGCACATGGCTATGACAAGGTGGGCTCGGCGTTGAGTGTTTCAGCGGAGCATTTGCAGGCCTACATGACGACGGCGCGTGAGGCGCTGGACGAGGTCTTCATCACAGGCCCGGCACCGAATGCGGAGCCGGTGCGTTATCCGCAGCGCTGGGAGCAGCGGCACTTCGGGAAGGATTTTTATTCGCGCTTCCGATGGACCTTTGGCGATCAACCGGATGCGCTGGTGCGCTTTGGCGACTTCGTGGAAAAGATCGTTGGCTATCGCGGGGCACCGGAGGCGGGCATGTATCGCTTCCGGGTCAAGGCGCGGGCCTGGGGCGGTGAGACGGTGAAGGCTCGCATCAAGGCGGGTGATGAGCGGAACTCGAACACGTCGTGGGTGGTGACTTACACGGAATTTCCGCCGGAAGGCGCGGTGGTGGAGGTGGTAACGTATTTGCGGAAGAAGGACACGCTGCGGGTCTCGCCCATTGGCATCGCGGGGCCAAACACATTGCATCGCGTGGAGCAGGTCTTAAAGGGCAGGCGCGGCTTCGATGCCAACACGTATCAGGGGCCGGGCCTCGCGATGGAATGGGTGGAGGTCGAGGGGCCGCTGCATGAGTCGTGGCCCACGCCGGGGCAGCGTCGCGTGTTTGGCGACCTGGATTTTTCCAAGACCACGCGGGCGGATGCGGAGAAAGCGCTCCGGGGCTTTTTGCCACGCGTGTTTCGTCGCTCGGTCACGGATGACGAGGTGCGGCACTATTTGAAAATCTACGACCAGGCGGCCAAGGATGGCGATTTCCTCGCGGCGATGAAGGTGACGCTGCAGGCGGCGTTTTGCTCGCCGCACTTCCTTTTTCTCGATGCGCCTGCCGGGGTGCTGAATGACGAAGCATTGGCCTCACGGCTCGCGTATTTCCTCTGGTGCAGCACGCCGGATGACGAACTCCTGGCGCTAGCTGCCAAGGGCGAGCTGCATCAGCCCGCGACGCTTCATGCGCAGGT
>CALDGV010000185.1 GCA_937941745.1 uncultured Prosthecobacter sp.
TGTAAGGGCAGTTGTTCGCGCAGTAGCGGGTGCCGATGCAGCGGTTGTAGGCCATCGCATTGAGGCCGTCGTCGGTATGGACGGTGGCGTTGACGGGGCAGACGGTTTCGCACGGGGCGGACTCGCACTGCTGGCAGGCGACGGGCTGATGCACCATCTCGGCATTCTCCAGCTGCTCAGGCGTCGGGTCGATGTTGACCTCGTCGGACTTGGCCTTCTGCTCACCCCATTCGTTGGTGGCAAAGTAGCGGTCCATGCGGATCCACTGCATGAGACGGCCTTTCACGACCTGGTCTTTGCCCACGATCGGGATATTGTTCTCGCTCTGGCAGGCAATCAGGCAGGAGGTGCAGCCGATGCACTTGCTGAGGTCGATGACCATGCCCCACTGGTGCTTGGTCTCGTAATCGAAGCCATCCGGGTTCTTCTTGCTCTTTTTGCCGACCTGGCCCTTGTAGAGGGAGATGTTTTCCGGGATGTGGCTGTCCATGCCGGTCTTGACGGCAAAGTCAGGCGTCTTGGCAAAGGTCTCCAGGGTGGCTTCGCGATACATCGCGCGGCCTTCCATGGTGTTCTGGTCCTGGGTGATCGCGAGCTGGTAGGTCTCGTTCAGGACTTCCAGCTTGGCACCGGCGATGACGAACTCTGTGGCGCTGCTGCGCAGAGGGTAGGCATTGAAGCCACGGCCTTTGCCAGCACTGTCGGAGCCAACAAAGCCAAGCTCCGACTGGCCGTAGCCGAGCGGGATGGTCACGCTGTTCTGGACGTGTCCAGGAGCCTCGATGGCAGGAAGGGTGAGGCTGCGGTCACCGATGGTCACTTTGACCATCTGGCCGTTTTTCAGGCCCAGGCTGCGGAACGTCACGCTGCCGATCCAGGCGGCATTGTCCCAGGCAAGCTTGGTGATGGGATCTGGAGATTCCTGAAGCCAGGCGTTGTTGATATAACGGCCATCATACACTCCGGCGTCAGGTGTGAGCACGATCTCGACGGCTTCGGCGGAAGGTGCCGCAGGGGCCTTGGCCTTGCTGACAATGCCGGCGACAGCGGCGGCGTTGATCACACCAGCGGACTTGACGTAATTAGAGCCTTTCAGGAAGCCGTCGCGCAGGGTGAGGTTCCACTTCGCCTCGTCGAGGCTGCCGGCGATGCTGGCAAAGGTGTCGCGCACGGCCTGATAGGCGGCATCTTCAGCAGGAGCAGCGCCATCGGCGGGTTTCTCGACGGGACCGAGCTTCTTGCGTCCAAGCAGGGCAAGCAGCACTTCGATCTCGCTGGCACCGTCGTAGAGTGGCTGGATCATCGGCTGCACCACGGAGTAGGTGCCGTCGGCTGAGCGGACATCATTCCAGGCTTCGAGGTAGTGAGCGGCCGGGATGTGCAGCATCGCCGAGCGCGCGGTGGCGTTCGGGAGCATGCCAAGATGAACGATCTGGACGTTCTTTTCCTGGATGGCTTTGGTGACTGAGGCCGGAGCGTCAAAAAGCAGGTTCGAAGGCGTCAGGGAAACAAGCGTCTTCACGGCACCGGAGGCCAGGGCGGCTTCTAGTTCGGCGCTGGTGCCCATCGGCGTTTCCTTGCCATTCTCAAGCAGTTCCACCGTGGAGCCATAGGCACCCAGGGCGTTGTTGATCGCGGCTACGAGAGCGTGAACTTCAGCGCCGTAGCGACTGCCTGCGAGCACGACCGACTGTCCTTTATGATCAATCAGATCGCGGACGGCGGGGGCGAGCCATTCTTTGAGTCCGGCAGGCGCGGCGGCGGCAAGCGCGGCGCCATCCTTGATGTCGAGCAGCTCGGCGATGATGGCTGCAGCAGCAGGAATAAGGCTGGCAGCGAGAGGCTTGCGGTGATCCGCCATGCCACCTGTGAGGGTGTAGCGGTTTTCCAAGGCATAGAGGCGGTTCATGTCGCCTTCAGCCTTGTCCTTGGCACGCTGCTTCGTGAAATGCTTCACGGCTTCGCCAGCCACAGGGTCGAGACCGAGGAAATCGCAGTCGAGGGAGATGATGCGAAGCGCCTTGCTGAACCTCACGAAGGTCTTCGTGCTGGCGCCGAGCACTTCTTTGTTGGCGGCAGCCTGGCCAGCATTGCTGATGGCATCGTAGCCAAAAAGCTTGGCTTGCGGCAGGGCTGCCTTCACTTCGCCAAGCAAGCGATGAAGGGTTGGGGAGGTGCTGGAGCCAGCGACAACGGCCAGGGAGGCTCCGCCATCCTTCTTGGCTTCCGCCACGATCTTCTCCAAAGCCTTGTTTACGTCAGCCCACGTGGCTGATTTGCCACCAACCAGGGGAGCCTGGGAACGCTCGGGATCGTAGAGATCGAGCACGCTGGCCTGAGCAAATGCATCCAATCCGCCACCGATGGGGTGGAGTGGGTT
>CALDGV010000186.1 GCA_937941745.1 uncultured Prosthecobacter sp.
GGAGCCATGATTGGTCAGCGTCAGGGTCTGGGTGGCGGGAGTGAAAGGCCCACCAATCGGCCCACTGAAGGCCAGGGCTCCGGTCGGAGTCGCTAGCACATCGCCACTGGCGAGAAGGGCATTGTAGAGATTGAGCCGCCCGCCGCTGACACACTTGCCACTCAGCGCAGGCAGGGGGTTCACCGTGGAGACGATCAACACTCGCATCTCGGTGGCAGTGAGCGCAGGATGCAGGCTCTTCAGGAGCGCGATGGCTCCGGCCACATGCGGGGCCGCCATCGAGGTGCCGCTCTTGTAGCCATAGGCACCATTGTGCAGGGTGCTGTAAATCTCATGGCCTGGTGCCGCCAGATCCACCGTGGTCACGCCAAAGTTGGAGAATCCAGCCAGCTCATCCGTGCGGGTGGTGGCGGTCACCGAGAGGATGTTGGCGCTGTCGTAGGCAGCCGGATATTCTGGAGAGGCATCGATGTTCGCAGCATTGTTGCCCGCCGCTGCCACGAAGAGAATGCCGGCGGCATCTGCGGCATCAATGACCTCCTTCATGGCCTGGGAAAAAACCGGGCCCGTGTAGGAATTGGAGGTCACGCTGACCCCCATGTGGGTGGCATAGGCGATGGCCTCGGCTCCATCGGACTCAAAACCACTGCCGGAGGCATTCAAAAACTTCAGGCCCAGCAGCGAAACCTGCCAGCAGACACCCGCCGCGCCCGAACCATTGTTGCCGAGAGCCCCAATGATGCCCGCGCAATGGCTGCCATGACCGTTGTCATCATTCGGATGGTTGTCGGCGTTCACCCAATCCCAGCCGTGGACGTCGTCCACATAGCCGTTGCCATCATCATCGATGCCATTGGCTGCGATCTCATCAGGGTTCGTCCAGAGATTGCCCACCAGATCGGGGTGGGTTTGATCGATGCCCGTATCAATCACCGCCACCACCACGCTGCGGCTGCCAGTGCTGATGTCCCAGGCCTCCGGTGCATCCACATCGGCATCCACGAGACCGCCCGACTGCCCTGTATTGTGCAGTCCCCAGAGCTGGCTGAATGAGCTGTCGTTGGGTGTCGCCTGGACGGACATCACATGGTCGGGCTCCACCAGCAGCACTTGATCCTTCAGCTTGGAGAGGCTGGCCATCGCCCTTGGCACCGTGTCGAGCTTCGGCTCGGCAAAGGCGACCAGCCAGATTCCGGAAGCAGGCATCTTCCTGCGAATCATTGCGCTGCCATCGCCAATCCGGCGAAGCAGTTCCGCCTCCGGCAGCTTCGGATCTCGCAGCTTCACCAGCACATGATCTCCGACCATGGCCACCTGACGCACCATCTTCTGCCCTTCTGGCAGGTGCACCCAGTCATCCTCCACACGCAGCAGTGGATACTTGAACGAGTCATCGCGGATCAGTCGCACCCTGCGCAGATGGCTCAGCCCTGCCGAATCCTTCCAAACCGTGTCCTTCGATTCCAGAACCTGAGCTGCCGCGAAGCGATCTGCCACCGGAGGCCTTTCCGCCAGCTTCTGAGCCTTGGGCAGTGTGCCGGGCGATGCCATCACAGGTACCGGTGCCGCGCCATCTTGCCAGTACAGCATTCCGACCAGCGCCAAGAGCGCCGCAAGCCCGGTCAGAGCCTGAAGGGAACGTTTCATGAAACAGGAGCGGCAGGGCAGCAGGTTGAGCCGCAGCAGGTTTGACCTGCGTTTCGACAGCCTCGGCTGGACGGATGTTGAAGCAAGCGGTTCAGAATGAACGTCTCTGGAGGGACCTCAAGCCTGCTGCACGATCATCCCCAGGCCCGCAGGATGCCGCTGGCCTTGTGCAGTGTTTCCTCCCATTCGCGCTCCGGCACGCTGTCGGCCACGATGCCTGATCCGGCATGAAAGGTGACCTCGTCCCCATGTTTGACCGCCGTGCGGATGGCGATGTTCCACTGGCTCGTGCCATCGAAACCGAAGTAGCCGATCGCGCCCGTGTAGAGGCCGCGAGGGTGTTTCTCGAGCTCGGCAATGATCTCCAAGGCGCGCTTTTTTGGAGCTCCACTGATGCTGCCGCCAGGAAAGCAGGCTTTGAAAGCCGCCGCATGACTGATGCCGGGCCTCAGTATGCCCGTGACGGTTGAAACGAGGTGGTAAACCTGGGCAAAACTCTCCACACGCCAGAGGTCAGGCGTCAGCACGCTGCCAAATTCGCAGACCTGGCCGAGGTCATTGCGCTCAAGGTCAGTGATCATGAGCAGCTCGGCGCGCTCTTTTTCACACAATGGCAGTTCACGAGCGCTGGCGGCATCCTTTTCCGGGTCATCTGGAAAACGGGGACGCGTGCCCTTGATCGGCCTCGTGCTGATGACAGGCCCCTCCATGCGCAGAAACAGTTCAGGCGAAGCCGAGAAGACGGAGGTGCCTCCAAGGGCCATGAAAGCCGCATGTGGGGCCGGCGAAACCTGACGGAGCTGGAGGTACATCGCGAGTTCATGCCCTCCATCCGGCCACCGCGCCTTCCAGGGATGTGAAAGGTTGACCTGATAAATATCCCCTGCGGTGATGTAGTCCTGCGCCCGGCTCACGGCAGCCATGTAGTCCGCTTTCGAAACCTGGGGAACGAAAGCGAGGGGGCTTCTGGGCGGCACTTCTGCCGACTCTAGTTCATTGAGCCACGGCAGCCCGGAGCTCCACTGGCCCGAATCATGGTCAAAACGCAGGATGCCATCGTAGATCCCAAGCCGAAAACAGCCATCGTAGCCCACCCAGCCATAAAGGCCGCCCGCCTGCCCCTGCCGGGCGGCAAGCACGCTCTCCACCGAAACCCAGTCAGCCTGTAGATTTCCTTCCAAAAAACCGACCGGACGTGCGGTGAGATGCGAAACACTGCCTCGGCCAGCCACGGCACTGTCCAGCCAGACAAATCCAGGCTCACGCGCCAGAGCAGCTGCCACCTGCTGAGGTTTCGCGTTGATTATCAACGCTCTCTGCTCCTGTGTCACGACACCTGGGGAGCCGTGCTGGGAGGTGAAAGAAGTCTGGAGCATTGACACTGCGGAGCGAGGACCGTACCATACGATTTTCCTGCGGCAAACGGCATGGCATCCCCCCCGACGATCCAGCAAGCAAGCCAGGGCCGGGCAAGCGCCGTGGCCCTTGGCATCCTATGCACGCTCATGGCAGCGGAGACGGGTCTTTTGGTGAGGGCGGTGATGCATGCGGAAGGCGCTGCCAAGGAGAGCCAGACACCCACAGCCAGCCCGACAGCACTCCCGATGCCTCCACTCGTGCTCACCGCACCTCCGGTGAGCATCAGTCCGCCGCCCGTGGGGCAGCTGGCAGCTCCGGCAGCACCTGCCATGCAGGCACCAGCCAGCAGCGGATTTGGTCCCCCTGCTGTCGGCAGCCTGCAACTGACGCCACCGTCCACGGCGCCCGCCGCTACGCTTCCTACAGCACCGCCGCCACCTGTCGTGGCATCAGCTTCAGCTTCTGTGAAGTCGGAGCCTAAAGCCTCGGCACCGCCCCTCAACGCATCACCTCCCGCCAAGGCTGGTGATGCCGCGGCCAACATGCCCCTCGCTGAAATGATCGACCTCGCCAAGCAGGTCCGCAGCCTGGGTGACATGCAAGGCACCCTAGAGGTTCTGAAGCGAGCCGACCTGCAATTTCCTGCCTCGCCTGAGGTCCTGGCGGAAACCGCCAGCACTTACGAGACGATGGGCCTGACGGACAAGGCCGTCTCCCTTTGGAAACAGCTCGCCGCGATGGATTCCAGCCGCTCAGGCGGCTTTGGCGACCTGGCCAAGCGGAAGCTGAATGTGGACGGCACCAGCCCTGGAGCCTCTGCGCCGACTTTTTCAGGCGATTTTGGTCCCAAAGTCCTTTCTCTGGGCGCCTGCGCGGCTTCGCGAGATCCTTCCGCCGTGAACGGTGAAAAGGTCGTGCTGCGCATCCCCATCCTGCGCAATGGCAACTCCACCATCGATCCCTCCCAGGTGGACATTGACGTGTATTTCTTTGACCGCGTGAACGGCGAAAAAGTCGCCCAGACCATCGCGGATGAACCTCTGTCTGCCTGGGGATCCCCCCCGGTGGACTGGAGCGGCATTGGTGAGGAGCCGCTCGATGTCACTTATTTTCTGCCGACACTTACACCGGGTGAAATCGCCGCTCACGGACGCCGTGCCTACCATGGCTACGTCGTGCGGCTTTACTACCAGCACAAGCTCCAGGACGTGGCCGCTGAACCGCGCGATCTCCTGGACTTCGGTTCACCAGCGCCCCAGACCGTGCCCGGGGGCGATGTGAACCCTTTGCTGCCCCCGGTGTCGAACTGACGGCCCCCGTCCCCCCGACTGCCCTGATGACGATTCTTTTTCTTGATGTGAATGCCGCCACCCGCGGCGAGCGGGCCGCTGCGCTGGCCCAGCAAACTGGCTGGAAGGTCCATGCCATCGGAAGCGTGGCCGAAGGCCGCGCCTGGCTGGCCAAGGCCAAAAAACTCGACCTTCTGATCACGGAGGCGATCATTGATGAAAAAAACAGCGGCTTCACCCTGCGGGATGCCGCCCTGGCCAAGTTCAACGATGCCCGGGTGCTTTTCACCACCCGCTACGATCTGACGGGCTACGAAGCCAAGATCAGCGGATGGCCCGTGCTGGCAGATGCGCCCTACAGCCTGGAAAAGCTCATCGCCAAGGCCAACACCGCTCTGGAAATCGCCCCGCCGACACAGATGCTCGTCCCGGCAGAGGCAGCGCCGCCCGCCTACCTCCAGCCCGGCACCATGCTGGGCCAGTATCAGGTGCTGGAACGCCTCTCGTATGAGAACGAATCCGAGACCTATCGCGCCATCCAGGTGAGCGTGCAGCGCCCCGTGGCGCTCGTGCTGCTCCGCCCGGAGCTGGCACACCGGCCGGAAGTGGTGGAACGCTTCAAGTCCCGCGAGCGCCTGAAGGCTTCCATCATGCACCCGCGCATCGCGCCACTGTATGAGGCGGGCGAGGTGAATGGCCTCGTCTTCTACACCCGGGAGCTGCCACGCGGCCGCAACCTGGAAGAACTGGCTACGGCGGGGGAGACGCTGTCTGAACGCCGGGTCGCCGAGCTGCTCTATGGCGTGGCCG
Organism: uncultured Prosthecobacter sp.; assembly: GCA_937941745.1. Classification (GTDB taxonomy): domain Bacteria; phylum Verrucomicrobiota; class Verrucomicrobiia; order Verrucomicrobiales; family Verrucomicrobiaceae; genus Prosthecobacter. Next base: position 5,106 of record CALDGV010000186.1, read on the forward strand.
AGGCCATGGAATATGCCCTTGAACGCGGCTGCTACCACCGCCGCCTGGAGCCACGCGACATCTTCATTGATGACCAGGGTCAGGCCAGCATCGTGAACATCTTCCGCCCTGCCGACACCCGCACGCGGGACTCCAAGGAGGAAGTCGGCGACTTGCTCGCCCTCATCGAACCGCTGGCCTCGGAAGGCAAGGCTCGCGGCCTTCTCGCATCCATCACCGAGAAGCCGCTCGACTGGGCGGGTCTCATGGAAGCCTTGGATGAAGTGCGCGATGCCATGCGAGAGCGCTCGCTGATGAGGCGCATCGAGGCGGAGGAAAGCGGCACGGCCCGCGGTTCGCGCAAAGGCACTCCGTGGTGGTTCTGGGCGGCATCCGCAGCCATCATTGGCATCGTCTTCGCGCTTGGAAACCTGGCTGGCACCGCCACGCCGACCGTGGTGGCCGCCACCGCCGTGCTGAAGGAACCCGACATGGTGCAGATCCCGGCAGGCAGCTTTCTTTACCAGAAAAAAGAGCGTCGAAACCTGCCCGCCTTCTGGATCAGCCGTCACGAAATCACGCTGGGCCAGTATGCCGACTTCCTTGCCGCCATCAAAAAAGCTCCCGCAGGTGCTTTTGACCATCCGGAGCAGCCAAAGACGAAGACCAGCCACGTCCCACAGAAGTGGACCGACACCTTTGCAGCCGCCAAGGCCGGAGCCACCTTCAACGGCCAGCCCATCAACCTCAACACTCCGGTGACCCAGGTGGACTGGTGGGATGCTTACGCCTATGCGAAATGGCGCGGCATGCGCCTGCCCACGGAAGAGGAATGGGAAAAGGCGGCACGGGGCAAGGAAGGCCTCACCTTTCCCTGGGGAAATGCCACTGACAAAGAAGCCGCCAACCTTGGCGACGACTACGACGCCAATGGCAAAAAGGGCGGCAGGGTGGACGGTTACAACCTCTTCGCGCCGGCAGACCGCCAAACCGATGATGTCAGCCCTTACGGCATCCATGACATGGCGGGCAACGTCAGCGAGTGGACCGCAGGTGAATTCAAAAACCAGCCCTGGCCTGCCCATCCTGACTTCCCCGACCTGCGGGTTCCCGTCGTGCGTGGCGGCCACTTCGCCCTCAAAAGCAGCAATGACCTCCTGACGACCCGCTTCTTCACCGAATCCGCCAGCGAAACCACCCTCGCCCGCGGCTTCCGCGTGGCGAGTGACCAGGGAAAGTGAGCCAGGCGCAGAGCTCAGGCTTTCGGGATTGCTTCCGGCGAGGTTCCATGGTTTCGGCTTCAGGATGACCATCGTCTGGATCAACAAACGGAACTGGAAACACCCCGGCCCCATCGTGAACATGAGCGTGCACAACGCCCATTCGTTCGCGAGTATCGGCCTGCCAGCCCATCTGTGCCTGGGAAGCGGCCCGGACGAATCCGACACGGCTGCGGAGCTGCGCGATTTTTACGGACTGGAACCCCTGCCCAACTTCACCGTGCACCGCGTTCCGCGGCAGGGCGGCCTTTTTGGCAGTGAAAGCGCTTCGATCTACCGGGCGGGAGCACGGCTGGTGAAGGATCTGGCAGCACGGGACCAGGTGGCCGTCTTCACGCGGGAGGCCGGCCTGCTGCCAAGGCTCGCCTGGATGTGCCGCCGAGGCTCCGTGCGCGGCTTTTATGAGCTGCACGACCTGTATGCCGACCTCTCGTGGAGGCCGCACAAGCCGAAAGCCCGGGAACTGAGGGAGAAATGGCTGGAGCGACTGTTCCTGCCCAGGATCTCGGGGCTGGTCTGCATCACTCGGGAGATGGAAAAGCGCTACCGCCAGATCTTTCCCAGGCAGGCCACCATCGCCCTGCCTTTGGGCACGGACGCCCTGCCCGCCGGTGATGTGGAGGCCCGCCGGAAAGCGCGCACCCTTTTCTACGTCGGCCACATGCATGGCCCGAAAGGCGTGGCTTTTCTGGAAAAGGCGGCCATCGCGCTGGCCGCGAAAGGTGTGCGCACTGAATTTTGGGGAGGATACGAGAAGGATGCCGTGCGCATCCGCAAGACTGCCGAATCACAGGGGCTGAGTGAATGGATTGCTGCCGTTCCCTTTCAGCCACCTGCAGCCCTGCATGAAGCCCTGGCCCAACGGGCCAGCCTGGGCGTGGTGATGCTGGCGGACACCTACTACAACCGCTACCTGACCTGCCCGGTCAAAGCCTTGGACTACCTTTCGCATGGCGTTCCAGCCCTCGGCACAGACATACCTTCCGTGCGTGAGGTGCTGGAGGATTCAGGCACCTACCTTCCCGAAGGAGATCAGGAGGCTTTTGTCAGCACTGCTCTGCGCCTGCTGGACGATCCGGTGGCCTATGCCGATGCCGTGAGCCGCACCCGGGCTCGGGCAGCACAGATCACCTGGCAGGAGCGGGCACGGAAGCTCACCGGATTTGCCCAAAGCCGCTTTTAAACGCGGCGGTCAATCGAGGGGAATCTCCCGGATCACGCGACGGTCCAGGTCGCGGTAGGCCTTGCCGTCAAAAAGAATGCGCTGGAACTCCACCTCGACCTTTTTCACTCCTGGCTCGCCATTGTAAGTCTTCTCGGGCGGCTCGGTGGAATACACGTAGGCGTGCAGAGGTGGAGAGAGGAAGTGCAGGATGCTGGCCAGCGTGCCTTTCTGCGCCTGGTAATTCTTCATCCAGGTGCGGACGAACTCATCAAACATGGGCACCAGTTGGATGTCCTGGGCTGGCTTTTTACCAAGCGTTCCCAGCTTCTGAATCAGAGCCCGTGCCTCCTCCACATCCGTGACGCCGCGCATTTGATGGGCTTTTTCCCACTCGTGGATGGCGCCAAAGGTTCGCGTGAGAATCTTCTCTCCCTTGGTGCCTCCATCCGTCAGTTGCAGGTGGTGGAACTGCGCCTGGATCATCGGGAAGTCATAAGGCTCGAAGAAGGTCGGCGTGATGTAAAGCCTGCGCCCGTCCTCCATCACCGCATGCAGGGCATAACGTTCGGTGATCTGAGAATCGAACCAGCCGAGCGTGCTGGCCTTGTGCGAATGCGCGGTGATGAGCATGTAGGCCATCGAAGCCAGCATCACGGGCGTGGAGAAAAGGCGCAGCGAGCCGCCTGCCGCGGGCCTTTCATCTTCGGGCTGCTGATGCCAGAAGGCGGCGACGATGGCGAGCTGGGTGAGAATCCAATTCCAGAAGGTGTCTCCGGAAAAGACATAGATGCCCATGTGCAGCAGCGCCCGTCCCGCAGCGAGCAGGACAAACCAGCGGCGGTTCCAAAAGGCCGCCAGGAGCGCCACTTCGATGAAGATGACGAAGAGCTTCAGCGGCACCGCCAGGGGCTGCAGGGAAGCATGCAGCTTGATGACACCGGCCTCATCCCAGAGCAGGTTCCAGCCATACAGGAAGGTGGAGATGGTGAGGTTGTAGAGATCATCATTGAAAAGCCAGTCCACCCAGTTTTGACCGATCTCCAGCTTGGCCAGGCCGGGGAGCCAGTAATGGATGATGTTGGCACCGATGAAGGCCACGGTGAGCATGGGCAGACGTTCTGGCAGCCACTTTTGAATCCATGGCCGGGCCAGGCCTGCCGCCGCCAGCATGTAGGCCATGTCGAGGATCATCTTCCGGTTGGTGAATTCGGCGTCTGAAAGTCCGGTGCCACGCCACTGAAGGTAGCTGTACATGACGCCAAACATCAGCAGCGGCAGGAAGGAGGGCCGGCGCAGTGTGAGGAGGCCAAGCACGAGGATCACGCTGCGGTCCAGCAAATGGGCCTGGCCGTAGAAATGGTTGTAGGGGTACAGCGAGGTCGTCCAGGTCAGGATGAAGATGATCATCCACACGACATAATGAATGCGGCCGCCAGGAAAGAAACCCCGCCAGGAACGGAGATCACGGTGCTGCCAGCTGAAGAGTGCCGCCAGCGCCACACCGAGCCAGAAGGGTCCATGGCTGAGGCTTTTCACGAAGGCGGAAGCCAGGAAGGACCAGGAGCGCAGGTCGGGAACAATGATGTGCTCTGCCGGTATGCGAACCAGACGATACAAACCAAAGACCGCGCCGAGAACCGCCAGCATCTGCAGGCAGGAAATCCAGGGAAACGAAGGCTTGGCGGAGGCGGTAGCAGGCGAACTCATGACTCTTCATCCTGACATCCGAGTGCCAAAAGAGGCAAGCCCCGTGAAATCTCTGCCAAAAAAGGCGCAAACGATGCCAATCAAGACTCAAAGCGCTTTCCAGCAGGGTAGGAGCCCACGCTCCTCAAGACGGCTCCATCGGCCCGTGTCTGATCTAGCGCGGATTGGAAGCGGGGCTCAGCGGGGCTGCCTTCAATCTCGATGTAGAACCGATACTTGTTCGGCTGGCCACGCAGCGGTCGCGATTCAAGCCGCTTGAGGTTCACGCCGGCGTCACTGAGCGGCGTGAGGAACCTGCAGAGGCTGCCTGGACGGTCCGGCAGCTCGACGACGAGCGCCGTGCGGTTGTTCTCGGTGGAGATGCCATTCTCCTGATGGCCCAGAAGATAGAACTGGGTGATGTTGGGCACCTCGCCTGCAATCGGGAAGTGCAGCAAAGCCAGGCCATGACGCTCAGCATTCTGCCGCGGGCCAATGGCGGCCGCACCTGGCAAGGTGGCCGCCTTTTCCGCAGCCTTGGCCGTGCTGGCCTCAATCACACGTTTCGCTTCAGGGTAGTTGGCGCGAAGCCATTCGTCACAGTGGAAGAAAGGCATGGCATGAGAGTGAATCGTTTGAACCGGCACTCCTTCACGACCAAGCAGGGCCAGCTTCACATCCAGCGTCAGTTCCTCCAAAATCTTCAGCGTGCAGCGCTCGTCCACCAAACGGTCCACCGTGTCGATGATGAAGCCGCCGGAGGAATTTTCGATGGGCACCAGGCCAAGAGCGTCAGAATGGCTGCCGAGGTAGTCGAAGACTTCGCCAATGTTCGCCAAAAGCTCGACATGCGCTTCTGGGAAGCGTTTCTGAGTCAGCAGATGAGAGAAGCTCCCTTCAGGGCCGAGACAGGCGATGGTGGTCATCGAAGGCTCCGTTTTTAGATCAGGTCGGAAGCCAGCACGGAATGCGCGGAACGCATCGCCAGATCCTTTGCCTGGGCCACCACGCGATGCACATCGCTGTCGAAAAGATAGCCGTGGCAGCTCGGGCAGGTGACGGCACGCGCAACAATGATCGAACCGCATGCCTCACAGACCTTGTACTGCTCGGGATGGCTGGTGATCTTCTCCGCCTGCTTCAACCGGTTGCTGGGTGGCTGTTCGGGGGCGCTCATGAAGGAAGTCTCTGGAAGGATGATGCTACTACGACGGTGCAGGCCCGTGTAAACGAATTTTCTCCACGTTCAAGATGGCACTGAAGATTGCCTGGGAAGAAATTCACCGGGGAGCCTTTGGCGCGCCTCCTGCTTGTCAGTTCGATGAAGAGTTTCCGCCGTCCACTCCGTTGGTTGCTGAGCGTATTGCTGCCATGCGTT
>CALDGV010000187.1 GCA_937941745.1 uncultured Prosthecobacter sp.
CCACGATCTCCGGGTTTTTGGCAAAGGTGGCCACGATGGTCTGGTTTTTCTGAATGTTGTTCAGGGTAGGGAATCCAGTTTTGCCGACGCTTTTGCCGTCCACCTTCACATCGGCGATGTAGTAGCCCGTCAGAGGCGTGACGGTGTAGGACCTGCTGGAGCCTTTGATGGCTTCCACCTTGCCTGCAGGCGAGATGGTGCCACCGCTGCCTGCTGTCGAAGTCAGAATGACCTTGTTGGGATCGGCCACAAAAGTTGCCTTCACCGTCGTGTTGCTGGTGATGTTGGAGACGGTGTGGCTGAACTGCGAGGGCTTCGGTGTCGGCAGGACAACAGGTGTGCCGTTCACCGTCAGCGCATTCAGCATCGACGCCAGCCCTGCCTGCATTTGGAAGGTGCGTGAGCCGCCGTAGCCGACAAAGTCATTGCCGGATGGGGTGATGGTGCCACTGCCGGCAGCGGTCGCATTGATGGTGGGGCTTTTGATGAAGGTCGCGGTGATGGTCACCGGCGCGGTCACCGGCCCAGGATGCACCTGCGGATCCTTGCCCACGGAGACGTTGTTCACCTTCACATCCCGGATGGAGAAGCCCGTGTTCGGAATCACGAAAAAGATCGGCTTGGAGCCGTCGGGCACGGTGATGGGGCCTGCTGGAAAGATGCTGCCACCTGCTCCAGGCGTGGTGGTGATCACATGCTGGGCTGAAGCAGCGCCCACCAGAACGGCGGACACCGCAACCATCGGAACAAGGCGCATCATCAACCGGATCATGCCGGTCAGCGCGCCACAGAGATGAGGTTGGGCTACATGTTTCATGGCTGTCTCCTTGGCTTGGTTTGAAACGGACCAATGAGCCGGTCGTCCCCGCGGATTTCGCGGTGTGGCAGCCGCCCATTGCGCCGCTAGTGGACGGACAAATGAGCTTTATCGTTGATTAGCCTAAGGAGACGTGAATCAAAAGGCCAGACAAAAATTGCGTAATTCCTTGGCTCCCTGGCGTTGTGAACAACTCCTGACATGACCCGCCGCCAACTTTTCATCACCAGTTCTGCCGCTGTCGCCCTGCCTCTTCATGCCGGACACTTTGCCGGCAGGATTCGCAAGTCGCTCAAATGGAGCATGGCTCAAAAGGCCGCGCAGGGCATGAGCCTCACGCAGGCCTTTCAGAAGCTCAAAGCCTGTGGCTTTGACGGAGTGGAGCCCAGTCTTCTCGGCCACATCACGGCGGATAACACCGCAGAATGGGCCGCTGCCAGCCGTGAGAGCGGCCTGATCATCGATGGCACCGTTGGAGGCCGCCCGGCCACTTTGGAGGCTGGCATCGACCTCACCAAACAGCTCGGCGGCGATTCCATGCTGGTGGTATTGGACTATCCAGCGGACCAATCTATCGAGAAGACCTGGAAAGAAGCCGTGGCCCGGATGAAAGCCGCGGCTCCTTATGCCGAAAAGCAGGGCATCCGTATCCTCATCGAAAACGTCTGGAACACCTTCCTGATCAGTGCTTACGACATGGCCCGCTTCATCGACGAGGTAGGCAGCCCGTGGGTCGGCGTGCACCTGGACATCGGCAACCAGATGCGCTGGGGCATTGCGGAGCACTGGGTGGAGGTGCTCGGCAAGCGCAGCGGCAAGCTCGACGTGAAGGAGTACGACCTCGAGAAGGCGATGAAGGAGGGTATGAGAAAGGGCTTCGATGCTCCGCTGGGTGAAGGCAGCATCAACTGGAAGGCGGTGCGCACTGAATTGGCGAAGCTCAACTTCACCGGCTGGGCTGCCGCCGAGGTCAAAGCCGGAGACTGGGACTACCTGGCCGACGTTGCGCGGCGGATGGACAAGGTGCTCGACCTCTGAAAAATCATTTCACCAGGATCTCACGCTCGGTCGCGTCGATTTCGTCCTCCCAGGCTTTGAGCCTCTTTTTAAGGTCATCGAGGATTTCCGGCTGCTCATAGCCCAGGTTCCTGCGCTCGCCGATGTCCGCCTCTAGGTCAAAAAGCAGGTCCATCGTGTTGCCGTCATTGATGTACTTCCATTTGCCATGACGGATGGCTTTCTGCTTCCGGTTCGAGCGGTCGATGCGCCAGTAAAAGGTGCGCTCCACAGGCTTCGCCTCGCCCGTGATCAGCGGCAGAAGGTCGATGCCGTCCAGGGGTTTCTCAGGAGGTGTTTGCGCACCAGCCAGAGCCGCAAAGGTAGCATGTAGATCCATCGTAATGGCCGGTTGTGAGGTCACTTTCCCTTTCGGCAGCCTCCCAGGCCAGCGCATCAGGCAGGGCACGCGGATGCCGCCCTCCCAGACTGTGGCCTTGTGATGAAACAGCGGCAGATTGCGGCTGTAGCGTTCACCGCCGTTGTCGCTGGAAAAGACCACCAGCGTGTTGTCGGCGACGCCCTGATTTTCCAGTTCGGCCAGGATCATGCCCACGCCCAGGTCTATGCGCTCCACCATCGCCTTGTAGATGGCCCGGCTGCCGTGGTGCATGTTTTCCTTCGTCACATGCGGCGTGTTGGGTGCCCCTGGAGGCTGGAAGGGAGCATGCACTGCCAGATGCGGCACATACAGGAAGAAGGGTGAGCCCTTGCGCTCGCGGATGAACTTCACGGCACGTTCATTCACCAGGTCGGTGACGTAGCCCTCACGCTTCACCGGCTCCAGGCCTTCGCGCATGGCGTAGGTGCCGTCGTAATAATCATGGCCGTAGTAGTCGCAGTGGCCCAGCAACTCGCCGAAGAACTCATCAAAGCCGCGCTTCACGGGGTTGAATTCATCTTTAAATCCCAGGTGCCATTTCCCGAACACGCTCGTGGCATATCCGGCCGCCTTCAGCTTCTGCGCCAGCGTCACCTCACCGAGGGGAAGCCCCAGTCCGTGGAAGTCCTTCTCCGGCACCCATTCGCCGTTCACTCGGCGGAACTGCTCCACCTGATACCCGAAGGCAAACTCGATTCCACAGCGCTGCTGCCAGCGGCCCGTCATGAAGCCCGTGCGTGTCGGTGTGCATACCGGCGCATTGGCGTAAAAGTCCGTGAACTTCACCCCTTCAGCGGCCAGGCGGTCGATGTTTGGCGTGGCGATGTCCTTGCCGCCCATGCAACCGAGGTCGCCATAGCCGAAATCATCCGCCAGGATGAAGACGATGTTGGGAGCAGCCGCGTGGAGGGCGCAGGTGAGAAGACAGAGACCGAAAGCAAGAAAGCGCATGGCAGCAGGAAACGCCGCCCAAAGCCCGATCTACCCGTCCGATTCCAACCAATCCTTGTCCGATGCGGCCCGCCTCTGATAGCGTTGGTTT
>CALDGV010000188.1 GCA_937941745.1 uncultured Prosthecobacter sp.
ATCTGAGCAGAAGCTTGACCTGCTCTACACAGCCCTGCTCAGCCGTAAGCCGACAGGCTCTGAACGCAGCATCCTTTCCAGTGTGATGCACGAGCGTGGCTCGAAGGCTCTTGAGGATGTCACGCACGCCCTTCTCACCGGCTCGCAGTTCCTCTTCATCCAGTGATTGGCTCATCCTGAGTTTTCCCACCTAGCCCACCTTGTCTCCGAAAGGCCCACTACCATGAATCCGCTCCGCCACACCTTAGTTGATGAGCCCAGCCGCCGTGATTTCGTGCTCGGCCTTGCGAAGTCTTGTCTGGGTGTCTCCCTGCTGCCCATGCTGGAGCGTCCGGCCAATGCCATTTTTGATGGCAGTTCCAAGGCACGGCAGGTGCCAACTGCCCGCAACGTGATCTACCTCTACATGTCCGGTGGCATGACACACTTGGATACCTTTGGCTGCGTGCCTGGAGCTGACACCATGGGGGAAACACAGGTCATCAAAACAACTGCGGAGGGCATCCAAATCGGCTCCGGCCTCTCTACCGTGGCAAAGTACATGCACCACGCCACTGTGATCAACAGCATGTCCAGCACCCAGGGGGCGCATGAGCAGGGAAACTACTTCCAGCACACCAGCTACACCCTGCGTGGGGGCACCCGCCACCCTACGATCGGCGCCTGGTTGCAGAAGTTTCAGGGCAAGGGCAATCCAGACCTGCCTGGAAGCGTGGTGATTAGCGAGGGCAGCAAGCATCCTGGGGGTGGATTTTTTGAAGCCGCCTTTCAGCCCTTGATCATCAATGATCCCTCCTCCGGTCTTCAGAACAGCCACAGGCTGGCCAGTCTTACTGAAGCTGATTTTGACTATCGTTTGAAGCTCAGTGCCCGGCTCAATGCTGGTTTTGAACAGACTTACCAGCAGGGAGCTGTGCGTGCTTATGCGGATGTTTATCGTGATGCAGTGCGTGTGATGAAGAGTGCCGACCTGAATGCTTTTGACCTCGCTCAGGAGCCAGAGGAACTGCGGAGTCGCTATGGCGACAGCAAGTTCGGCCAGGGATGCCTTCTCGCGCGTCGCCTCATCGAGCATGGGGTGCGCTACATTGAGGTCGGCAATGGTGGCTGGGACATGCATCAGGAAATTTATTCCCGTTTGCCGGAAAAGATCGCTGACCTCGACCAAGCACTAGGGGCCTTGCTGGGTGATCTTGAGGCCCGCGGCATGCTGGGTGAGACGTTGGTCGTTCTCACCACAGAGTTCGGGCGCACGCCCAAGATCAATCAGAATGCGGGTCGCGACCATTACCCCAAGGCATTCACCAGTGTTCTGTGGGGCGGTGGCGTGAAAGGTGGCTACATCCACGGCAGCACCGACAGAGGCATTGAGGTCACTGACGCCAAGGTGAACGTGCCAGATTTCAACGCCAGCATCGCCTATGCTCTGGGCCTGCCGCTGGATCAGGTGCTCTTCTCTCCGAACAAGCGTCCGTTCACAGTGGCAGATAAGGGCCAGCCAGTGCTGGAGCTTTTCGCCTGAAGCTTTTTCTCACGCAAGAATATCCTTCACCACCTTGCCGCCTTGCAGTCCGGTGAGGCGGATGCGGCGGCCGCCGCTGACGACGGCGAGGTTTTCGTGGTCGAGACCGAGCAGGTGGAGGATCGTCGCATGCAGGTCGCGGAAATGCACCGCGCCATCGACGACCGTGCTGCCGTCGTGACTCGTCTCGCCATGCGCGTAGCCGGCCTTCACGCCGCCACCTGCCATCCAGAAGGTGAAGGCGCGATGCTGGTGCCCGGTTTGATCCTTGTCCGCAC
>CALDGV010000189.1 GCA_937941745.1 uncultured Prosthecobacter sp.
CGGGCCTGACGATTGGTGCTGGTGGCCGTGTTACCTTGAATCCAGGTTCCTCATTGCCCGCCGGCCTCAATCTGGCTCTCAACGGCACTGGCTCGTTCCTTCAGCTGAACAATGGTTCATCCAACAGCATCAACACGTTCACAGCTGCGCTTAATAGCCAGCTCGCGATGGCGGCAGGTGCTGCTGACACGACTCTCACCTTCAACGACAGCCTGTCCCAGACTTTGGAAGGAGTCATTGCCATGGCAGGCATTGATGGGGCTGGTCGCGGTAATCTGGTCAAGGCGGGCTCTGCCGCATGGATCCTGGCGGGTGGCAATGCCTACAATGGTTCGACGACGGTCAACGCAGGCTCAATCAGCATCTCTCCTTCAGCGCTGATGGAAGTCCTGCCTGATAACACGGCGCTGTCTCTGGCCAACGTTTCTGGCGTCAGCTTCAATTTGAATGGACGCAACGAGCAGATTGGGTCCCTGGCTGGTGGCGGTGCCCTGGGTGGCAATGTCAACCTGGGAAGCGGCATTCTGACGCTGGGTGGTAACAATCAGAGCACCAGTTATGCAGGTGTGATCAGCGGCACAGGATCTTTGGTGAAGATCGGCAACGGCATTCTGGCGCTTTCAGGTGCCAACACCTTCACGGGTGGCGTGTCGGTCAGCCGTGGCGAGCTTGAACTCGCTGCAGCAGGAGGTGCTCTCAATAGCGATTCAACCCTGACCTTGGGGGGCGCAGGTGCCAGGCTGACGGTGACAAATTCACAAACCCTTGGAAGGATTTCATCCCTCGCAAACAGCACCATCGCCATCGCTGAAGGCCAGACTCTGACAACCAATCACAGCATCGCTGGTGGGATCATCCGCCAAGGCGCTGTCAATACCTCCAACCGCGAGATGACCATCGCATCTGGAACCGCAGGGCTTTTCCCGGGCATGCTGGTGCAAGCCACGGACGGTGGAGAGGAGGTTCCGTTCGGGACGGTGATCAGCGCGATTCTGGATGGAACTCGTGTCCAATTGAGCGCCACTCCAGACGCTGCCGCCAACAAGAACTATGTGTTTCATGGCGAGAAGCGCGTGGTCAATGTGGATAGTGACACCCCGGTGATTCTACTGCCCAATGGCACCCAGGGATTGGTTCCAGGCATGAGGGTTGTCGCTTCAGATGGCAACCCCGACATCACCCCAGGGACTTACATCGTTCAGATTCTGAGCCATAACCAAGTTCTCCTCAGTGCCAGACCCAGCAGCAACGTGCAGAAAGACTTCACCTTTACAGGCAATGACCAGCAACTGGCGTCGTTTACTGGAGGAGGCAACTGGGTCAAAAATGGCCTTGGAACCGTCACGCTGGGCGGCAAGAGTGACTTGGCAGGCAGCATGACGATCAATGCGGGCACGGTCATCGCTGGCGGCTTCAGTGCCGGAGGCAAGTATGTCGTTCAAGATACCATCGGTAATGCAACGCCTGTCATCATGGGCAATGCGACTCTGAATCTTGCGGGCAGCAATTTGAATCTGGCTCCCTTTGAGCGGATTGGCAGCCTCTCAGGCAGCAATCCTTTGAGCTTGGTCAACCTTACCAATTCCACCAGCAACGGTGTTCTGGCGGTGGGGGGTGACAACAGTGATACAACCTACCTGGGCCGCATCCGTGGCACGGCAGGGGCTATTCTTGTCAAGGAAGGCAGTGGAATCATGAACTGGACGAATAACGATCCTTCCGTTTTTGACGGCACGGTAGCCGTGATGGGTGGAGAGTTGAGGGTTGGCGGCACTCAGGGCCTTTCGTCCACCTCGGTCCTCAATATTTCGAATGGCACGGGCTCGAAGCTCACGCTGAACACGACGGATAGTGGTGGCGAGACTGTTGCATTTATTGCTGGTGGCGGTCGTGGAGCTACGCGTGCCTACTCCAACGGCGTGGCAGGTTCGCTTGCTGGCGGTGTCCTGGGTGGGGCGGGTGGTGAAATTGAAATTGGCACCTCTCGCCTTGCGATCACGGGCAACACGACAGGCCTCTTCCTGTTTGGTGGCAACCTGACAGGCACGGGCAACCTGGACAAGCAAGGTAACAACACTCTGGAGATCCGGGGAACCAACACTTATGCCGGGCGCACCATTGTTCGTTCAACAGTGAACAATACCACCAGCGCCCTTCGCATCGGGGCTTTTGGCACTTCTTCAGGCGTGGGCGGACCTGCGTCCGGTGGTTATGGCAGTCTTCCTTCGACCACCGCTCTGGAACTGGTGGCAGGTACTGCGGGGCTGATCGGAGCCAATTCGTTCTTTGATCTTGCAGGTTCCACACAGACCGTTGCTTCGCTTTCGACCCGTGAATTGGGAGGAACCAGGGTGTTTGCCTTCAACGGTGGCACCATCAACATTAACAACGCTGCAGGTGCGATCGCCAACGATGCCTTTGGAGGCATCTTTGACGGCTTGGGCACGATCAATGTCAACGGCACTCACACCTCCGGCTGGTCCATTTCGGCGGATGTCGCCAGCAACACCTTCAACAGCAATCTCAATCACCGTGGCAGTCTGAACATCAACTCGGGCAGGGTCATACTGACCGGCACGGATGGAAGCATCGGCAACACGGTCCACGTGAACCTGAATTCTGCTTCATCGACACTTCAGGTGGACCGGTCGGATACCATTGGCTCCCTGACGGGATCGGGAGTCCTTACGATCGGTTCTACACGTGCACTGATCCTGACTTCGGCCCCGCGTGAGCCCATCACTTCGGCCATCTGGTCGGGTTCCTCTTCGGGAGCTGGCGAATTGGTTCTTTCTGAGCGTGCTGCCCTTCACGTGAACTCCAACCAAGGATACACCGGACTCACCACGCTCTCCGGAGCTTCGATGCTGATCGCGGATTACACCTCTGCCAACAACATCATTCCTGGCGCTCTGCGTCTCGCCGGAGGCAGCATTTATCTGAAGGGACCCGCTGCGGGAACGACGGTTGAATCAGTCACATCCACCCAGCTTGGAGCAGGCTTGAACAGCATCTCGGCGCTTAGCGGCATGGGTGGCAACATCAATCTGGGATACATCCGTCGTGGGCCTCAGGCTGGAGTCAACGAATCGGGCAGTGTCCTTGAGATTCGCGGAACCTCGGCCAGCACGACCTCACCGAATGATCCGATGGGCATTGGAATCATTGGTGGCCATGTCACCTATGGCGTGGGCGCTGACATTCTTACCTGGGCGGTTGGGAGTTCCACGGGGCTGCCCGGCTCTCCTGAACTGATCACTCCTCTGCAGAGTGCTTCATACTTCCCAGTGGATGCGACAAATGCACCAGTGATCGGTGGCAACTCTGATGTGCTGGGTGACTTTAATTTCAGTGCCAACACTGCTTCGTTGCGCTTCAACACGGCTCCCGCGCTGCCCGGTGAGCTTGTTGTGACCCTGACCGGCATCGGTGGTGATGTTCGTTCGGTTGAGTCGGGCGGTATCCTCGTCACCAAAAACGTCGGTCAACACAACATCCTCTTCACGGGTGATCCTTCCCTGACAGGAGGAGATGGTGAAGTCGTGGCGAATGAGCTGATTGTTCACCAGCACAACACCCGCGGCAGCGTCATTTTCGAGAGCACGATCGTCAATAACTCGGCATCTCCCTTCGTGACCGACTTGAGCTTCACCAAGACTGGTACCGGGAAAGTCATTCTTGCTTCTGACAACACCTACACGGGCCGCACCAACATCCTCGACGGGGTGCTCCAGCTCGGCTCCAGTGAATTCAACAAATCCACGGGAAGCCTCGGGGGCTCGTTTGAGATCATCAACAATGGGTGGCTGAGCCTGAACCACACAACTGGAGCTGTGCCCTACAACTATCCGGACATTAAAGGAACAGGTGGAGTCAGGGTTAGCAGCCAGACGACACAGGTGCTGAACGGGGCAAACAGCACTTATCTGGGAGGCACTTACATTGTCTCTGGCACGGTCCAGGTGACGAGCGCCACTGCAACCGGTGGCTCTGGGCTGGGATCTACCGCCGGACTGACCTCCATTGCTCCGTCAGGTCGTCTGGAAGTTGGCAACGTCGGGCTCCGGCTTGCGGAAACCCTGTATGTCCGGGGTGGAACGATCGCCGCTCTTTCCAGTGGAGCCATCTTGCAGGGGCAGGTTCTCGTCGGCGAAAACAGCACCATCAATTCAGCTGCCCTGGGTAGCGCTTCCCTTGCTTTCCTGGCTCCCGTCATCACCCGTCCTGGGGTCTCTATTAGCACCAGTGGTGCAGGCAATACCGTTTTCAGCACCAACAACAGCGTTCTCAATGGGCTTACGGTTGCCAGCCCCGTCTTTGTTGGAGGTGGACCCCTCGCCGGTGGAGCTCCCGGTGCCCTCGGAGACGGCAACATTGTGAACAACAGCTCCATCACGCTCAACTTGAGCGATGGCCATTTTGGTTTTGCTCCCAACATCTCCGGAACGGGCAGCCTGACCCACTACCGCAACACGGTGCACATCACGGGAAACAACACTTATTCCGGCCCTACGACCATCGGTGGAAATCAGAATTCCTTCAACGTCAATGCTGACATGCGTGTTGGGGCCGACACGTACACCGGCAGGCTTGGAACAGGGCCGATCACGCTTCAATCGTCCACCGGCGGCCAGTCCACGCTGCGCTTCCAAACTCTCCGCAACCAGACTCTGAACAATTCCATCACGCTCAACCCATGGACGGACGGTGGCGCGGGGGCTCGTAACGCGGTTTTGGTTCGTCACAGCCTGGGCGCTCTCAACATCAGCGGCACACTCACGGCTGGGGATCACGCACAGCCTGGCATGTCTCCCTTCACTCAGAGGGCCGTGCTTCAAAATGATCCTGGTAACAAGCTGACCGTCTCGGGTGCCATCATCAATGGCGATGGCAACCGTCTGAACTTCGTTCCTGTAAGCAACACCATCATCGAGTTTGCAGGCAGCGCCAGTAACACGCTCTGGGGCCGGTTCTCCGGAAACAACACGGACAACACGACCAGCAATTACATCTTCAATAACAGCGGCACGACGACCCTGAAGGGCTTCAATAGCTTTGCCAACACGGGCGGAACCAACCGTCTCAACCAAGTGTACATTCAGCGTGGAAACGTGGTGGTGGATCACACGTATCTGTCTGATCCGGACGTTTCCAACGTCACTCAGGTTCCCAACGGTATCAACGATGACGCAGACCTGTATCTGCTTCGTGGTGCTGGTTTGCGGTTCAATCAGACCGAAACCGTCGGAGCTTTGTTCACTCAGAAAGGTTCCACAATTACTGTGCCGACCGGGGTGCAGTTGATCATTGATGACAATACCAACCAAGTGATCAACGGCAGCATCACTGGCGATGGTCTGATCAACTTCAACTCCACCGGCGGTGCCGCTTGGTACAAGCTTTCCGATACCAACAGCTACACAAACAGTGCAGTGATTGGCAGCACCACTCAAATTGTGACGGTTCGCGCTTCAGAGCTTTCGACTCTCGCGGGCTCAAACAGCAGTCTTGGCCGTGCACAAACCATTGATCTGGGCCTGCAGACACTCCTTGGCAACGCACCTCAGGAGGCCCGGCTTGAATTCGTCAGCACCAACCGTTCACAGCCAATGCACACGGTCACCCGCGACATCAACCTCTCAGGTGGTGGGGCCGGCAGGGTCATCAACGTCGGATTGCCAGTGCCTGGAGTGCAGACTTCCATTCGACTGACCAACGTGGGTGGCATCGAACTGGGGATGGAAATTTTTGGCACCAACATCGCCCCAGGCACGACCATTACGGGGATTGATTCCCTGACCAATGACATCACACTCTCGCAGGCCACACTTGGTGGAATTCCCAGCGGCAATCCCCTGGTGTTCGAGGATGTCAGCCAGTCGGCCACGGTTCGCATTGGGTCGAATGGCATCGTTCCGCTAGCTTTAAACGGTTCGATCACCAACGGGGACGTGACTGGTTCCGATCAAGGCAGAATTCGTCTCGGTTCGAAAACGCTCATACTTCACGGCCAGAACACCAGCGCCAACATCATCAATGGCGTCATTGATGAGGGCTTCGGCGAGATCTCCCTGATCGTGAACCCCAACGTGACGAACAACGACCAGTATGGCACGAGCTACTGGATGCTGAAAAATACGGCCAATAATTTCACCGGCCGCATGACGGTGAACCTGGGCACCTTGGAGTTTTTCGGCAACTTGGGAACAGGGCAGGAGACTACAGGGATCATGGGTGCCCTGGATGGCTTCCTCAAAGGCTTCGTGATCAATGATGGAGGCAGCGGCTACACCACGGCTCCAGCGGTGCAAATTACGGGCGGCGGCGGCACTGGAGCGACCGCTGAAGCAGTGATCAACAATGGAGTGGTCGTCGGTGTCCGTATCTTGAATGCAGGCACAGGCTACACCAGCGCCCCAACGATTTCCTTTGTGGGTGGTGGCGGCACCGGGGCCTCCGTAGCTGCCTTGATCAACGCCCGTGTCATTGATCTTGGCACCCAGGGCACGGATGGACGTCGCTACAACCTTGATGGTGGTGGAGACAACCTCGGAGGCATTGGAACACGCGGTTCTGTGGTTTTCAATGATGCCGGAGCAGGCACACTCACGCTCGGCGCAAACGTCACGTTCAACCGCAGCTACACGGGCGGCAATGGTGAAGGCGGCATCATCAACAACGGCAACAAGACTCTGGTGATCAACGGTGATCTGACTTCCAGAGGCTACAACGCCGCAGGAGCCTTGGTTACCGATGTGGGCATTGGCAACACCCATACCTGGGTTCTGGGAGGAACCAATACAGGCGACAACATCATCAATGGTGTGATTCGCAATGCTGAAACAGGTGGCGGGGTTGCCGGTATCACCAAGGAAGGCCCTGGCAAATGGATCCTCAACAATACAACCAACACCATGACCGGCACCGTGACGGTAGCACGTGGCTGGCTGGAATTTGCTGGGACATCCTCGATTAGTGATGATGCTCTGGTCAATGTCACGAATGCTGGCTCCGATGGCAGTGCCCTGGGATCTGCGGTTCTGCGGATTCGTGGCAGTGAAACGATTGGTGGCCTCGCTGGCAGCATTGGAACCAGCGTCATCCTGGATTCGGGGGTGCTTACGGTTCGAAACGCCAACCAGACCTATCAGGGTGTCATCAGCGGTGGAGCGGGCTTTACCCGGACCAACAATGACGCCAACGCCCGTGTATCCACTTTGACAGGTCTGAATACTTACCAAGGTCCTACCAGCATCCTGGCCAACCCGGCGACCACCGCTCAGGGAAACCGGATTGACGTCACGACGCTTGCTGATGGTGGTCAGCCTAGCAGTATTGGAGCTTCCAGTTCCGATGCCTCGAACTTGGTCATCAATACCATCAGCGCCAACGGCGGCCTGCGTTTCATTGGCCTCACCAGCAACAGCACGGACCGTCTGATGACTTTGGGAGCGAGTTCTGCTGCCACCACGACTGCTGCGCCAGCCGCGATCTGGGCGGATGGTGTCGTTCAGGGCGGAGTGGTTCCCACTGTCAGCTTTACAGGAACAGGGCCGGTGGCTTTCACCAGTTCGAATGCCAACTCAACCCTGATGCTGCGTGGGCAGAACCTCGGCAACAACACTTTCAACCCTCAAATCACGAACAATGGCACGGGCACGGTTAACGTGACCAAGGTCGAGCAGGGCAACTGGGTGCTTGGTGGCAACAACAGCTTCACCGGTGCGGTCAACATCCTGGCCGGTGTTGGCAGCAGCAGCACGTCTGCCACGACTGGCGGGGCCTTGATTGTGACCCATGACAATGCCCTTGGAACCTCTGCAGGTGGTGTGACTATTGGTCTGTTCCCTGGATCGGCCAATGCTGGGGGTGGCGCCGGCACTGGTCTCATGCTTCGCGGTGGACGCACCATCGTCGGCGAGACGCTGACCAATACCATTACTCAAGGAACACTGAGGGCTGAAGACGGAGTCAATTCCTGGACTGGTGGTATCGTGCTTGGCGGAACGAATGCGCAATTCCGGATAGCAGCTTCATCCGGCGCTTCTCTCGACATCAGTGGCATCATCAGCGGAACTACAGGTTCGGAGAGCCTCTACCTCGCTGACATGGGTACCAAGATCTTGAGCGGAAACACCAACACCTACAGCGGCATCACGGCTGTAGTCGGCGGGACAGTCAGGCTTGATTTTGCGACCAATAACAACAGCAAGCTGCCCGATGCCGGAGCCCTGCAGCTTGGCTGGCGTGATAGCGGTGTGGTGCTGCTCGTCGGCGCAGATGCGGATGTGCCGTCACTCAACTACCTGGCCGGCATGTCCGGAGGGGTTGTTGAATTGAGCGGTGGCAGCCACGTTGAAGTGGTTGGCTCTACGGTGATCAACCCGGGTGCCAATTATGTCACCCGCCCTTCTGGAACATCCACGCTTCGAATGAATGCTCTGACTCGAGCCGCAGGCGGCACGGTGGACTTTGCCGCTGCATCCATTGCCAATACTGATACCAACAACGTAAGCGGCATCCTGGGTGGCTGGGCCACGCTGGCCAGAAGTGGCTGGGCTGCCAGTGTCGCTTCCGGCGCCGCAGACACCAACATTACGGCTCTGGCCACCTACAACAACGACACTTATGCGGCTGCCAACAATGTGGATGTCATCGCATTCACCACGATTGGAGCCGCAAGTGTCGCCAACACGTTGCGCTTCAATCAGGCCGCTGGAGGCACCCTGAACATCAATGCCCAGTTGAGCATGGTCTCCGGAGGTCTTCTGATGACCCCTGCTTCAGGCAATGTGATCCTGAACGGCACTGGTTCGATCCGCAACAATGCGAATACGGCGGGTTTGGAGGCGCTGATCATCCACCAGCACAGCGCGAACGGTCTGCAGATCAATGTTCCCATCGTCAACAACACCAATGCTCAGGGCATCACCAAAGTGGGCAACGGCAAGGTGTTCCTGAACAGCGCCACCAACAGCTTCACGGGAACGGTGAACCTCCATCAGGGAGAGATCCAGGTAGGTGGGACGATTGCGGCTCCAACAACTGCGACGAATTCGCGCCTCTCCACTGGAGCTCCAGCTGTCAATCTTAGCCAGGGAGCCACCCTTCGCTTTCTTTCCAACAACACAGCGGTGCAGGATTTGGCAACCCTGCAGGGTGGTGGAACGATCATCCTGGACACCAACAACACACAGACGGTGTTGTTTGATAATGACAGTCCAAACTAGGTTGGGGATATCGTCGTCAGCGGTGGCAAAATTCGTGTTGGTGGTGCTAACATTGCCAG
>CALDGV010000190.1 GCA_937941745.1 uncultured Prosthecobacter sp.
CTGACCGAACAAGAGCTGGCGCTGAAGGTTGGAAACCTCCACGACATCCGCATCCACGAGGCCGAGCCCGCCCACCCCCGCCGCCGCCAGGTACATGGTGACTGGCGAGCCAAGCCCGCCGGCACCGATGCAGAGCACGCGGGCCGCCTTCAGCCGGCGCTGCGCCTCGATGCCAAACTCCGGGATGGCCAGATGGCGGGCATAGCGCTGGAGTTCAGCCGGGGAGAGGTCTGCGGACATGGATCAGGCGGGATGAAATCAGACGCCCATCACCTCTTTGAGGTAGCGGATGCTTTCGCGGGCGATGAACTGCGCGCCGGGACGGTAGTCGAAGACCTCGACGGAGAGGAAGCCGCTGTACTTCACCTCGCGCAGGGCGGCGATGATGGGCTCGAACTTCACCTCGCCCATGCCGGGGCCGAGGAGGTTCGGGTCATTGGCATGGAAGTGGACGAACCAGTCCTTGGAATCCCGGATGATGTCGGGGATGGGCTTGGATTCGTCACTCATGGCCTTCACGTCGAGGTGCAGCTTGCAGCTCGGATGATCCACCAGCTGGCAGAGGCGGATGGTCTCCTCGGCGGTGTTGAGGAAGTTCGTCTCCTTGCGGCCCAGCGGCTCCATGGCGATGACGACGCCGTATTTGCCGCATTCCTCGGCGACTTCGCGCACGGTGTCGGCGGCGCGCTTGAAGGCATCCTCATATTCCCACTCAGGCAGGGTGTTGCGGGCCTTGGGGCTGCCCCAGACCATGATGCGGCCGCCGGTCATGGCACAGATGCGGGCGAGGTGGCGGCCAAAACGCGCGGTTTCCCGGCGCTGAAGCGCATCAGGCGTGGTGATGTGGAACCAGGAAGGCTTGGTGAGCAGCCAGTGGAGGCCGAGGATCTCCAGCCCGAAGGAGGAGGCGATGTGGCTGAGACGCAAGGCGTCTGCTTCGGTGAGGTCGCGAGGGTCTTCCTTGAGGGTGAAGGGGGCCAGTTCCAGGGCGTGGTAGCCTGCGGCGGCGGCGTCCTCACACACTTTTTCAAAGGACCAGTCAGCAGGGTAGGTTTCGTTGCAGATCGCAAATCGCATAGGCCGCGGAGGCTGGCGAGCGGGGCATGGTGCGTCAACCCTGGCTTGGCTGGGGCCGGGAGCTTACAGCGCAGGAAGACGCACCTCAAGCCATGCTGCATCGGCGGAAGCCTGCTGCAGGCGGCGCGCCTCGGCCGTGAGACAGGCGGGCACGAGGCAAAAGTCGCCCCGGCGCAGGGTGGTGCCTGCGGCCTGCAAGGTGCCCTGCACCTGGATGAGCACGAGATGCTCCCCCGGCTCGCCCAGATGATCCGTCCTGCGGGCCGTGTGGCTGGTGACGTGGAAGAACTCGCAGCCGATGAACTGCCCGGGAGCATCCAGCCTCTGCAGGCGCGGCGGCGGCAGGGAGAAGTCGATGCTCTGCAATGACTGCTGCACGTGCATCTCGCGAGGCCGGCCATCCAGGCCCACGCGGTTCCAGTCAAACACGCGGTAGGTGGTGTCGCTGTTCTGCTGGATTTCGTAGATCACCAGACCGGCACCGATGGCATGGATCAGCCCGCTGGGGATGAAGAGGCAGTCTCCGGCACGCGGCTCCAGCACCTGCACCTGTTCGGCGACCGTTCCGGCTTGCACCGCCACCTCAAACTCTGCGCGTGAGACCCCGCTTTTCAATCCGGCATAGAGCCGGGCTCCTGGCTCGGCATGAACGACATACCAGACCTCCGTCTTCGGCTCTCCGCCCAGGCTCGCAGCCACCTGCGCGGGAGGATGCACCTGGATGGAGAGATCATCGCAGGCATCGAGGATCTTCATCAGCAAGGGGTAGGCCGGTGCCGGATGGGAGAGCAACGCCCGGCCAAACACAGCCTCGCGGTGCTGGGTCCAGAGCTGATGCAGGGAAAGCTGGCGACCCTCCACACAGGTGCAGAGGCTCTGCTCCTGAGGCCGGTCGCTGATCTCCCAGGATTCGCCAAAAGGCACCGAAGGCTCGGGAAGCCTGCGCCCGAACAAAGTTTCCAGCCGACGACCTCCCCAGACCCGGCTTTGATACACCGGCGCGAAGGTGAGCAGGTGGTCAAACATGCCCGGTGAATCAGGTTTCGAAGTAGGTGTAGCCGCGCAGGCCAGCCTCATAAGCGCCCATGATCACCTTGCGCTCGGAAGGCGTGATCCGCTTGGAGACGACGGCACTTTCCGCGAGAGCACGGAAACGGTCGGCGAGGTCCTTGGTGTTGTACTCACAGTAGCTGAGCACCTCGGCCACGGAGTCACCCTCCTGTTCACGGCGATACTTGAGCTTGCCGTTTTCAATGGAGACGGAGACCACGTTGGTGTCGCCGAGGAGGTTGTGCAGGTCACCCAGGGTTTCCTGATAGGCGCCCACCAGGAAGATGCCCAGCATGTAGTCCTCACTGCCAGCACCGATCTCAGGATCATGCAGCGGGAGGGAATCACAGATGGCATTGCTGTGGGCGAAACGGGCGATCTTGCCGTCGCTGTCGCAGGTGATGTCGGAAAGCACGGCATTGCGCGTGGGCTTCTCCTTGAGCCGGTGAATGGGCATGACCGGGAAGATCTGGTCAATGGCCCAGAGGTCAGGCAAGCTCTGGAAGACGGAGAAATTGCCGTAGTAGTAGTCCGTGAGCACGGCGGAGAGGCGGTCCATCTGGGAACCGTCGTGACCGACGGAGTCCAGCTTGGTGGAGAGCCAGTTCATGATGTCCCAGTACATTTCCTCACCCTGGGAGCGCTCGCGGAGGGAGACCTTGCCGTAGTTGAACTCGCTGCGGAGCTTGTCGCGGTAATAGACGGCGTCGTTGTAGATCTCCTGGACGCGCTCGCGGGAGAGCTTGCCGTTGTCCTTACGGCGCTCCTCGAGAAGTTCGTGGAGGTTCTGCACCAGCGGCGGAGCATCCTTGTCGATCTGGATGGTTCCCTGGGCAGGCTCAAAGCGGTTCACATCGAGGATGTTGATCACCAGCACGCTGTAGTAGGCCACGACGGCGCGACCGGATTCCGTGATGATGTCCGGATGCGGCACGCCGGCCTCGGCGGTGACTTCGGTGATGGCCTCGATGACGTCGGCGCAGTATTCCTTGGTGCCGTAGTTGCTGGAGGCGGAGGTGGCGCCCTTGAAGCCGTCGTAGCTGATGGCCAGGCCGCCGCCGAGGTCCAGAATGCCCATGCGGGCACCTTCATGCACCAGGCCGCAATAGACGCGGGTGGCCTCAGTGACCGCCTGACGGATGGCGCGGATGTTCGGAATCTGGCTGCCCTGGTGGTAGTGGAGCATGCGCAGGCAATCGAGCATCCCCTGCTCGCGCAGGTGATCCACGACACGCATGAGCTGGCTGATGTTCAGACCAAAGACGCTGGCATCGCCGCCGGAACCGCTCCAGTGGCCGGCGCTTTCGGCGCTGAGGCGGAAACGTACACCGAGCGTGGGGCGCACGCCCATTTTTTTGGAACGCTCCAGGATCAGCTCGAGTTCGCTGGGCATCTCCAGCACCAGGATGACCTGGATGCCCATCTTCTGGGCGTTGAGGGCGAGGTCGATGAACTCCTCGTCCTTGTAGCCGTTGCAGACGATGTAGGCCTCAGGGTCGTGCATGTAGGCCAGCGCAGCGATGAGCTCCGGCTTGGAGCCTGCCTCCAGGCCATAATGGTATTTCCGGCCGTAGCGGGTGATCTCCTCGATGACCTCCTGCTGCTGGTTCACCTTGATGGGATACACGCCTCGGTACACGCCCTGGTATTTGCCTTCACGGATGGCGTTTAGAAAGCCTTCGTTCAGTTCGTCGATGCGCCAGCGAAGCAGGTCGCCGAAGCGGATGAGCAGGGGCAGCTGCGTGCCGCGGTCGCGCAGGCCTTTGACGATCTGCGGAAGGGACACCGGCTTGGTCTTCTTGCCATCCTTGAGGTTCACCACCACCTCCCCCTTGGGAGAGATGTCAAAAAAGGTGTGTCCCCATTCACGAATGCCGTAGAGATCGGCACTGTCTTCGATGGACCAGGAGGAGGATTTGGAGCGGCGTTCCATGAGGGGGGAGCAGAGGGGCGCGATTATGGGGGCATTCGCCCGGATGAAAAGTGAAGATTGGCAGCAAAAACCCCGGACCGCTTCCACGGTCCGGGGTTCCTAGAGGGATGATTGACCCGATGGTCAGTCGCTGAATCAAGCTTTCCAGCCGTCGCGGTAGGCGGGGCGGGAGACGAACTTGTTCGGAGCTTCGGCGTTGGTAACCTTCATATTCTGCTTGTCCCACTGCACCGTCTGCTGGGCGCGGACGGCGAGGTTGCCCAGGAGCACGAACTCGGTCAGCGGGCAGCTGTAATCGAAGTTCGAGCTTGGTGTGCCACCTTCTACGATGTGCTTCGCCCACTCACCCTGCGGGTTGTTGGGCATGATGGAGCGGGTTTCGGTCTTCTTGATCTTGCCGGCCTTCATATCGAGGCGCACCTGGGTGTAGCGCTCTTCATTGTAGATGACCGGGCTGGAGCAGTAGGCCTCGCCTTCGAAGACCGTGCCTTCGGTGCCGATGAACATCATGCCGCTGCTGGCCTTCTCGAACGCCTTCTTGGCGAGATCGCTGGTCATGTGCGGGGAGATCTCCGGCTTGTTGGGCTTGCCGTCCTTGGAGCCGTCATTCCAGCTGACGGTGAGGGCGGGATGCTTGCCTGCAGGCATGTGGTACACCAGGTCGCTCCAGACCGGGGCGCAGGTGTCGGAGATGGGGCTGGAGACGGCCTCGATCTTCTCAGGGATGAGCTGGCCGAGGATGGAGAAGGAGGCGTCCATGATGTGGCAGCCCATGTCGCCAAGTGCGCCGGAACCAAACTGCCACCAGCCGCGCCAGGAGAAGGGATGCACGCTGTTGCCGCGCTTGCCGCTGGCACCTTCAGGGATCTCGAATTGGAAATAAGGCTCGCTGGCTTCGCTGGAGAGCCAGAGATCCCAGTTGAGTTCGGGTGGGCACTCGGCGGCTTTCTTCACGAGAGGTCCCTGGGGCCAGATGGGGCGGTTCGTCCAGAGGCGGATTTCCTTCAGCGTGCCAATGGCGCCCTGCTCGATCCATTCCTTGGCGAGGCGCTGGCCTTCCATGGTGCGGCCCTGGTTGCCCATCTGGGTGACGATTTTGGCATTCTTGGCGGCCTGATGGAGATCACGCACCTCGCCGATGTAGTTGCAGAGAGGTTTCTGCACGCAGACA
>CALDGV010000191.1 GCA_937941745.1 uncultured Prosthecobacter sp.
CTGAAATCTTGGCAGGACGCGGAGGCAGATCGCCGAGCGAGTTCTTCACGATGCGCAGCACTTCCGGCCGCTGCTTCTGCCAGGCATCCGCATTCTCCGGCACGCTGAACTTTCCAATTGGCAGATTCTTATAAGCCTCCGGCACCTCCGCATCATGCGCAGCCTCCGCCTGACGATACTTCGCCGCCGCTTCCGGCCCGCTCGCCCTGGATGGCCCCGGCGTGGAGTGATGCAGCACGCTCCACTGCCGCAGCACACAATCCGTCACCGCATCGGCGATGCGTTCACCGTCTGCGCCAGCTTGCTTGGCAAGGCCATGCAGATCATGCACAGGCACGCCGGCTTTAAGCATCACCGCAGTGGCAGCGGTGTTGTGGCGCAGCACCTCGGCCTCGCGCTCATCGGACAGCGGCGGTTGATTGGCAAACACCAGCGCGATGCCTTTCTCCCGCTGCAATCGCGCCACGATCTCACGCAGCTTCGACACATCCTGCCCCAGCTTGAGGTTGAAATACACCACGTTTGGCTTCTCGCGGTTCAGCCATTCATCGAGATGGGCCAGCACATCACCGCTTGCATCAGGACTGACCACAACCGCCTTGCCCGCCAGTCGCTTCACCACCAGCGGCGTGTGTGCATTATCGCCAATGAGCAGCACTTTCGGCAACTCGGGTGCGGGCGGAGACTTGGTCTGAGCCAATGCCGATGGCATCGACCAGATGAGCAGTACAGAAAGGCAGAGCAGTGGGTGTGAGCGCATGAGTTCAGCGTGTGGGTTTCTTCGGAAAGCGCACCGTGCAGTGCAGGTCGGTCCACGCGATGGACTTGGCCTTCGGGGCGAGCGTGAGCCGCACGGTGTTCATGCCCAGCTTCAAATCTTTGGGCGCGACTTGAAACTCCAGCCAGTGGTCCTTCACGGTTCCCGTGGTCAGCGAGGAGCCATTGAGGTTCACGGTTAACGCATCGGCAGACAGAGGCGTTTTGAACTGAAGGCGCAACGTGACGCGGGCTTCATTTTTCAAGGCGGAGTCGTCTCCCACGTTGAAGGTGACTTCCGCCGAGGCACCCGGTTTGATCGCGATAGGCTTCGCAGGATTCAGCACAGGAATGCGGACAAAATCAGCATGCGGGTAGGTGCCGCCTGCCGCACCACCCAGCCCGCGAATGCTGGCAAAATAATCGTGATCCAACGACGCGAGCGTGTCGGGCGAGCCGAGTTCGCGCCAGACCGGGCTGTTGAGATTGAAGGAGTTAAACAAGTAAACTCCATCGGCACCCGCACGCCATGCCTCCAGCGCCCGACCGCGATAGGTTTGCACCGATCTGCGCAGCTTGAGCGCCGCAGGATCGCGGACGCGAGACTCATCGAGCGAGGGATACACCTTCACGCCATGCTTGTGACCGAGCGCGACGCTGTAGCTCCACTCATTGAGCTGAAAGTAACCGCTGGGCATCAGCAGATCGAGCAGGCCGTCCGCGAGCCAGTGCTCCAGGTCGAGTCCGATGGCGCGGCAATACTCCACCGAGTCTGGCACACGCACTGAGATAAGGATGGGCCGACCGCGCTTCATGCCCTCAGCTTCGGTCATCGTGCGAATGCGACGCAGCATGTCCGTCATCAACGCACGCTCCTCGTCATTGCACTCGGTGCCGGTGACAGCGGCGCGTTTGAAAAAGACTGGATGGCGGAAGAAATCCAGCTCCACGCCATCCACATCGTAGTTTTGGCAGACCTCCTCCACATAACGAAAAGCCAGATCACGAATCTCCGCGCTGGTGAAATCCACCGCCGACCATGCGCCGAACTTCGGCTTCTGTTGCGGTGAGCCGATCAGCCATTCAGGATGCTCGTTCTTGAGCCGGTTATAGCGGAACATGACCGGACCATACTCCGCCGTGCTGCCGTCATGCGTGTCATTCATGCGGAACGACCAGAAGACCTCCATGCCGTTCTTGTGTCCGAACTCCGTCATCACCCGCAGCGGATCGGTGCCTGCCGCGAGCATCTCGGGCGTCAGGTTCTTGGCAAACAACGCCTCTTTGGAAGACATCACCTGACCCACCTTCGTGCCATGCGTGAACACGCCGAACCCAGAACTCCAGGTGCAATAAAACAAGCTGTCCACCTGCGATCCCGCCAGCGCCGTGGTCCGATGGCCGAGCAGTTCCTCCGGCGAGGTGTTCTGGCAGAGGTAAACCGGCTCGTTACCGTCATTGTTAAAGATCAGCCGGCGCTGCCGCTCCGTGGCCTGTTTGCGCAGGGTGCGTAGTTCTTCAAGCAAGGCGATGGGCTTTACCGATTCAGCAGCACTGGTGAGACTGGTGATGATCAACAAGCCGAGACTGGTGATGAGAAAAGAAGAGCGTCGCATCATGAAAGAGTGTGGGGTAAAGAATGCACGGCAATCAACGCTCCTGGGCATGCTTTTTGCCACAGAGAATGATCGAAACGCGGTGTGAGCGCAGATCGATCACCGTGTCATGCCTCTCCCAACGCACTTACTTTTGCATGGCGTCATCATCAAACATATAGACCGTCTTGGCATGCTCTTGTCCCACCAGCCGTGTTTCCCCAAGCCGCATCGTCAATGCCTGTGTCTTGACATGGCTACGCGCGGCAACGGCTTCACACAGCGCCTGCGAGTGAGAGACGATGATGATCTGGGAGTGCTCCGATGCTGTGGCGATGAGATCAGCCAGCGAGGGAAGCACCGACTCATTCAAGCTCGTCTCCGGTTCATTGAGAACGAGCAGGGGTGGAGGCCGAGGACTGCACAGGACGGCGGCGAGGCAGATGAACTGCAAGGTGCCGTCGGACAGCTCGTGGCCGTGCAGTGGACGCGGTAGCGAATGGGCATGGAACGCGAGGCTGAACCAGTCGCCGCAATCGACTTCAAGACGTGAATCTGGAAACGCCTTCTCAAGGGCCGAGTGAAAGGCTTCCGCCAGATCGGATTCATTGATGCTTTGGATCACGGCTGGCAGGTTCGCCGCGTCTTCGTCCAGCACGGGCGACCAATAACCACGCACGGGTTTCCTCGCCGGTGCGTCGGCATCGGTGCGCATCGTGTGGTAGAAACGCCAGCGCTCCAGGCTGAGGCGTGCGTTTAAAATCTGCGGGAAGCTCTGCAAATCACGCACCAGCGTGAGCATGGACTCGGAAGCGCCGGGTGGTTCGCCGAGCATGTGCATGACGCCCTTGGTATCGGCAACGCGGACTTGGTTTCGAGCGCGCTTCGCCAGCAGCCGCCTGCCGTAGCGCAGTTCCTCGGACTTGATGTCAGGATCGAGCTTGAAGGCCGTGGGATCACCTGGCGTGGCTGGCATGAGACCGCATTCGAACGCGTAGCCGAACGCCTCGGACTCCACCTCGGCCGAGAAGGTCGTCAGTCGCGCGTGCTCTCCGTTGCCCGCCCTGAGAAGGCTTCTCATTCCACCTTCGCCAGCCACGGCTTCAGCAAATCCTCCACGCGCCATTGAGGACACCAGACGGAGGGCGCGGTAAATGTTCGTCTTGCCCACGCCATTCGCTCCACTCAGCAGTGTCACGCGACCAAGGCGCAAACGCAGATCACGCAGCGAGCGGTAGCCGGAGAGACGCAAGGATTGAATCATGGAGATCATCCAAGCTGATGGCAAATGCGCTGTCCAGCAGTTGAAGCAAATGGTTCGCAGCAAGCTGTCATCCCCCTGTGCGTTTCATGCTCATCATGAAGCGTCTCACCTTCGCCTTTCTCTTCACAGCTCTTGTGTGCAGCTTCGCCGAACTGCATGGAAGGGGCATCACGCCTCTCGGCATGGTCGAAAATTTCGACTCGACGCCCATCGGGCCTTTTCAGAAGGGCTTCCTCGAAATCCATCGCTGGAGCGAGGACTTCCGGCAGCGTGCGCGTGCCTGGAGCCGCATTGAGGTCGTTCCCGAAGGCGAGGGCAAAGCCTTGCGTGTGGTGGTCAGCGATGCGCAGGCATTCACCAGCGGCGCGGGATCGTTCCTCCGCCTCGCGCCTTACTTTCCACCGGAGGCCGATGCACTGCGCATCCGCGTCAAAGTGCTCAGCGGCCAAGTTTCCATCTACATCGGCGGTCCGACGGCCTACTACGGCAACAGCGACGTCTTTACTGAGCCGCAGACCATACGCGCTTCAGCAAAGCCCGAGTGGGTCGAGGTCGTCTTCAATTTCAATCATCCCACCTGGCGCAACTACCGCCGCTCCGGCTTCAGCACCGATGCGCCGCGCAATTACTACAACCGCTGGGCGCAGGAGCATGTGGGAGTGTTTCTCGCCCCAGATTCACTCGGCGAATGCCTCATCGACGACATTGAGTTGATCGCTCTCGGAGAGGGAAAAACCTTCGCGACCTTCACCCCGGCTCAAATCCAGCCGGTAAAGGCCATCGCCGACTTCGAGAACGGCAATTACGATCAGGCCTTCAATCTCTACATGGCCGCCGCTGAGGCCGAGTGGTTTGACGAGTCGTGGATCCGCACCAAACCGCTGCGCTTTGAGCCGATGCAGCTCGCCGTGATCGACACCGGTCTCGATGGCCTCAAATCTCTGGAGTGCCGGGGCCGCACTGCCGAGGAAGTCCACTGCACCGGCGTCCGCACGAGCGGTGC
>CALDGV010000192.1 GCA_937941745.1 uncultured Prosthecobacter sp.
GTAGCGCCCACGGACTCGCAGCCACAGACCGTTGAAAGTTGGCAGAGTGCTGTATGCATCGGGCATGCCGGTGTCGAGATAGACATCGAGCTTCGACCCAGCAGGCATGTTTAAAGCGCCATTGGCGAGAAGAGGAATGCCAAGGCCCTTGGCATCGCTGTTCGGGAAGTATTCATAAAACCAGAAGGACTGTGCATACAGGCCGCCAGGGGACGAAGAGTTCGGCGCGTCGGTGCCATAAACGATGATGTTCGACTGGAAGAAATAGTCCGCCATTCGCGGAGTCGCGTTGCGCATCGCAAGGCCGATGTGCGTGATCACCGCATCACGCGGCAGAACGAAAATTGAGCCGGATTGAAACGAGTCGTAACTCGTTTGGCTACTAAGCTGCAAAGGGATGAGCAGATCGAACATCTGTCCCGAGGCTCCATTGCTCTGCACGAAAGCCACGAGGGCGGCATTGTCACTCGGAGTGCCACTGGTGATCTGGGACCAGGCATGGCTGTGCGTGCTCGGCGGAAATGTGCTTGGTTTGCCAGTCACCTCATTCCAGGAGCTTGGAAAGGACGTCGGTTTGCCGGTCACGTTCGACCAGGTCACCGTGGGATTGCTGGCACCACCGGCACTGTTGATGGTGATCGTCTTGGTTTCCTCGTTGAGGGTGAAGGTGACGTTCGAGCCAGCCACCAGCCTCGCTTTGATCCAAGCCCAGGCGGCATCGGCGGCTGGATCAGGGGCCGTGTCACCGGGGCGTGAGGGCGAGTTGCGCAGGGTGATGGGGAAAGCCAGCGACTTGCGCGGATGAGGAAGCTCGCTGGTGATCTGCCACTCGATCTGCGCGGTCAGGGCAATGGCTCCGCTATTGGCGAGAGCGGTGCGCAAAGGCTCAGAATCTGCCAGTAGGCTGAAGGTGTAGCTGGTCTGCGCATCTGAGCCAGCCACCGTCCACGAGGTGTCGAGCAACACGGGCGAGCCGCTCTCAGCACCTGGCAGCTTCACGGTCAGCTTCCCTGTTGTGTTGGCAGGAAGAGCGATGGGCACGTTGTCCTGCTCGAAGGTGACGCGGAGAATGAACAGCGTGCCCAAGATACCGCTGAGCGACGGCAGGGTCGAACTCACGTTTGAGGCCGTGACTTCTCCGGTGCCTGCATTGATGCAGAGATGCTGCTGATCCATGCCACATACCTCATGTCAATCACACGCTCGGCAGCACCATGTAGGTCACATGCGCACCCGCGAGAGCCGTGATGGCGCTGTTGGCGATTTCGGAAGCAAAGCGGGCGATCACCTCGCCATCCGCCGCAGCGGTGAGCGTGCCTTCAATCACCGCCAGATTGCCGGAAGTCAGGCTGCTCAGGTTGGCTGCGGATGGCAAGTTGTAGGCACCGAGGAAGTTGACCGTCTCGTAGTTGGCCGTGAGCGTGTAATGTGATGTGTAAT
>CALDGV010000193.1 GCA_937941745.1 uncultured Prosthecobacter sp.
CCAAACTGCTTCAGCCTAACCAGAGCGAAACCCTCGAGTTCACCGCTCCAGCCGCTGGTGAATACCCATACATGTGCACCTTCCCAGGCCATGGTGCGATCATGAACGGCATCATGAAGGTGGAATAGACCGCACTTTCATTTCTTCTATTTTCAGCGGGACTCCGACCTCGGAGTCCCGCTTTTTTTGACCATTGAACACCCTTTTCCCACAACGACAGGCGAGCTGAGCGCAACGACAGGAGACTCAGATGCCGATTCTGAGCCGTTCCCGGCCCCCGAGACATTTCCCATTCATGGATTGAGTAGAGGCGATCAGATCCTAGTTGAAGCCCATCGAAAAATCAGGTTGCCCCAAATCATATATGATCTATCAAGACATGGCTTCCGTTACTCGTCCAACCCTCCAACCCCTTCCATCATATGGCCATCCAGCGCATCGGCATCATCCTCAACGGCGTCACCGGACGCATGGGCACCAACCAGCACCTTGTCCGTTCCATCCTCGCCATCATCCGACAGGGCGGCATCAGAGTCTCCGACGACCTCACCTTGATGCCTGACCCCATTCTGACTGGCCGCAGCGCCAGCAAGCTCCAGGCCCTGGCGACCAAGCACAGCTGTGAGAAAACCGGCCCGCTCAAGACCAGCACCGACCTCGAAGCAGTGCTGAAGGACCCCGCTTACCCGATCTTTTTCGATGCCTCCGGCACCCTGCACCGCGCCCGTTTTGTCGAAATGGCCGCAGCGGCAGGAAAAGCCATCTATTGCGAAAAGCCGACTGCTGTCGAAACCGCCGAGGCTCTGCGTCTGGCAGAGTTGTGTGAAAAGGCGGGCGTGAAAAACGGTGTCGTGCAGGACAAGCTCTGGCTGCCAGGCATTCGCAAACTGGCCCTGCTGCAGTCCCAGGGCTTCTTCGGCCGCATCCTCAGCGTGCGCGGCGAATTCGGCTACTGGGTCTTCACCGGCGAGCACGAGGGCCAGCCCGCACAACGTCCCTCCTGGAACTACCGCAAGGGTGACGGTGGCGGCATCATCGTGGACATGCTCTGCCACTGGCGCTACGTGATCGACAACTTGTTCGGCGAAGTCACCGGCGTGAGCTGCCTGGGTGCCACCCACATCCCCCAGCGGGTGGATGAGAAAGGCCAGGCCTACAGCTGCGACACCGACGACGCCTGCTACGCCACCTTTGAGACGAAGCAGAACATCGTCTGCCAGTTCAACAGCTCCTGGTGCGTGCGCGTGCGTCGCGACGACCTCTTCACCATGCAGGTCGATGGCACGCATGGCTCCGCTCTCGTGGGGCTGAGGAAGTGCTGGTTCCAATCATTGGCCGGCACGCCGAAGCCGGTCTGGAATCCGGACATCGACTCGCCCATCAACCACTACAACCACTGGCAGGAAGTGCCGGACACCGCTGAATACGACAACGCCTTCAAGGTGCAGTGGGAGATGTTCATCAAGCATGTCGCCCTCGACACTCCCTTCCGCTGGACGCTGCGTGAAGGTGCCAAGGGCGTGCAGCTGGCTGAACTTGGCCTGCAAAGCTGGGCGGAGCGCCGCTGGCTGGAGGTCCCAGCCCTCTAAAGGGTTGATTTCCTGTCCAAAGACGGCGGCTGGGAGCCTTCCATGAGCACTCCATGAAAGCCATCCACGCCGCCTTTTTGCTGTCCACCCTCATCAGCCATGCCGCCGATCCCGCAGGAAAGCCGGAGATCGTGAAGCAAATGCCGGGCCTGGTGGCTTTTTGGACCTTTGGCGAGGAGGCGGGAAGTCAGCGTCTGTCCACAAGCACGAAAGAAACTCATCCTCTGCGTGAAATCGGAGGGCCGATTTCCAGAGTGGAAGGCGGTCCTTACTCAGGTTTTGCCGCCGAACTGAACGGGCGTCAGTACTTCTCCATTCCATACGTGGAGACCGGGGACCTCAACATCAGCGGGCCAGATGCACAGGTCAGCCTCTTTGCCGTGGTGCGCATCGTGAATCTGAAGCAGAGCCGCACCATTGCAGGCATGTGGAGCGAGGGAAAAGGAGCGAATGATGACACGGGGACCCGCCAGTATGCCCTGCTGATGAACATGCCGACCTATGGCGGCAACCGCCAGCTCGTGCCCCACATCTCCAGCGAAGGCGGCGTGACGATGCGTGCAGACGGCACGAAATTCCCCTGGTGCTGCGACTATGCCGCCACAAAGCGCGAGGTCCCGGAGGAGGAATGGTGCACGCTGGCCTTCACCTACGATTCGAAGTACATCCGCGCCTACATCAACGGCGTGCTCGATGTTCGCGAACTCGATCCTGTGAAGGACAAGCGCAACGACCCCTACTTTCTCCAGGAAGGTCCTGAAGGAAAAGACCGCGGCATGAACCCTTATTATCATGGACGCGGCATCTTCCGCTACGACCCGGCCAGACACGCCAAGACCAAGATCCAGCCCTCGGACTTCACGGTCGGGGCACGCATGGCCGTGGGTTCGATGCTCGGCGAGGCCACCATCGGCAAGTTCGGCGGACTGGCTGTTTTCAACCGGGCCCTGACGGATGCCGAATTGAAGGCACTGCATGACAGCGCGGGTGTGGAAAAGCTGAAATAGGGGCCAAATCGCTGCTGGAAATGGCGGCTTTTACCTCTAACATCACCGTCCCGTAAGCCTGGACGTATCGAACGACATGCCCAGAAACGGTTCTTTCCCATCCTCCGCCATGCCCGCCAAGAAACCCCAGGTTTGTGATCCCGTCGAAGCCATCATCGCGGACATCCGCGCCGGGAAAGTGGTGATCGTGACGGATGATGAAGACCGCGAAAACGAGGGTGACCTGATCTGTGCAGCCGAGAAGATCACTCCGGCGATGGTCAATTTCATGGTCCGCGAGGGCGGCGGAATGCTTTGCGTGCCCGTCAGCCTCCAGATCGCCCAGCAATTGAACCTGGAGAGCATGGTGCCGGAAAACCGGGAGGCTTTCCGCACGGACTTCACCGTGACCGTGGATGCCGCCGAAGGCATCACGACCGGAATCAGCGCCGCCGACCGAGCCCTGACAATCAAGCTGCTCTCGAGCCCGAAGAGCACGGCGGCGGACTTTGTCCAGCCAGGGCACATCAACCCACTGGTGGCCAAGCCCGGTGGCGTGCTCCGCCGTGCCGGTCATACGGAGGCCGCCGTGGACCTCTGCCGCCTGGCCGGCCTCCGCGAGGCTGGCGTGCTGATCGAAATCATGAATCCGG
>CALDGV010000194.1 GCA_937941745.1 uncultured Prosthecobacter sp.
ACGGCTTTGATGTGCTTGACCTTGGACCACTTGTTGTGACCTGCCATGGTTGCTGTGCTTGGGAGATATGAAGGGGAGTCCTGACCGGAGAAATAACCGCATGACGGCGGTAATGGGCCCTGGCTGGGGAACGAAAATCGCGAATGAAGAGAAAGCGGCATTGCCGCGGTCTCCGCTCAAATGCAGGCTGGGAAGCCTGTCGTTGCCGAAATGGGCTTCATGAAGGACACCGCCTTTAGAAACCACAGCTCCAGACACCGGAGCGGACACCTGAGGTTCGCCTCGCTGAGGGAACCGTGAACGCCCGGAGTCTGCGGGATGGGAGGCCGCCTTGCAAGGTGTTTTTTGCCAAGGGTCGCAGAGCCGGATTCCTCAGGCTCCCAGGCTCAAATACTCCCTGACAGTATGGTTCATGGCGCGTCTGGCTGCAGGAAAGGCATGAGAAACCTGGGCGAGCGTGTCTTCCAACTCAAACTCTTCGGCCAGCGCGTGCCGACCTGCAGCTTCCAAATGGCTGATGACCACCTGCTCGTAGAAATCCACATCAGGGGCACCACGGCGGGCTGCCCGGCGATGAAGAAAATCGGGATAAAGGCAGGTGAGCACCAGGAACTGGTTGGCACACTGCACGTGGATGAAAAAGCGCTCGTGAGGCGCGGCCTTATCAAGGGCTTCGATGTAATCCACGCTGTAAAGGCTTTCCTGCCTGCTGGCAGGGAGCTTCTGGCTCGCAGTGGCAGGAAGCCCAAAGTCCGCGCACACAACCGCGATGTAGTCAGCAACCTCGAGATCCTTCACCCCGGCGCTTTTGAGCGTGTGCCGCACCAGGACGAAAAAGAAAAGCTCAGGGGAAAGAAACGCTGCCCGACGAGGCATCACGAGCGCCTCAAAGAGCTTTGGATGATCAAGGATGAGATGGACGGATTCAGGATCATCCAGCAGGGCTACCATCCCTGCGCGATCCTTTTGCGTCAGCGCAAGTGAGTCACAGATGAACCGCCAGTCGGCATTGGAAAACCGATGCCAGCAACCAGGGCGGGGGAATCGAGCAATCATGGCGAAAGATGAATCCAAACACTCTCCTAGCATGGGGCATGCCAGCAGAAGTCTTCAAGCCATTCGATGCCTTAGACCTCGGCTTCGTTCGACGAACTTGCTGATTCTTTCTCCAATCAAGCCAGCAGCGCCGCAATGACCTCGCCTTTGTCACCGACGGTGAAGGGACGGTTGCTGGGGGACATGACAACTTGGTTCACATCCATGCCCATGGCATGCCCGATGGTGCTGTGGAAGTCCTGGATGGTGGTCTGCTTGTCTGCCACAGCCTCGCCGTCCTTATCACTGCTGCCATAAATGGTGCCACCCTTCACAGGACCACCTGCCAGCAGGGTGGAGAAGACCTTCGGATGATGGTCACGACCGCTGCGGCTGTTGATCTTCGGCCCGCGACCGAACTCGGAGCAGAGCACGATCAAGGTGCTGGACAGCAGGCCACGTTCCTGCAGATCGGTAAGAAGCGCGGAGATGGCGGTGTCGATGACGCTGCCATTCTCCTCCATGCCATCATCAATGTCATTGTGCATGTCCCAGCCGCCCTGGGTGACTTCGATGAAGCGAACACCACGCTCGATCAGGCGGCGGGCCAGCATGCAGCCCTGGCCAAATTTGTTCATGCCATACTTTTCACGATCCACATCCTTCTCGTCCGTGAGCTTGAAGGCGTTCAGATCCTCGCTGCTCAGCAGCTTCAAGGTATCGTCATAGAAGTCCGAGTAGGCCTTGAGGTTGGCATCCTGGAACTTCGAGCGGAATGGAGCATCAATCTTGTTCAGCAGCGCCAGCCGCTTGCTCATCACATCAGCACCTGCGGCAAAAGTGGAGTACTGCAGACCTGCCTCGGGATCATGGATTGGCAGCGGGCTGTAGCCGGCATTGAAGAAGCCATTGCCGTGCTCCGGGTTGCGGTTGATGCAGACGGAGGAGGGCAGTGTCTTGCTGCTTTTGCCCAGCAACTCCTGCGCCCACGCGCCGAGCACGGGATGCTTGATGGTGCCACGCTGCTCATAGCCAGTCCGCATGAGGTACTGACCGGAGGCATGCACTCCCGTCTTGGAGGTCATGCTGCGAATGATGGCCAGCTTGTCCGCATGATCCTTCGCAAGCGTGGGCAGGTAGCCGCCAAGCTGGTAATCTGCTTTTGTCTGGATGGGATCGCGCGCGCCTTTGCTCTCACCGGTTTTCGGATCCAGTGTGTCAATGTGCGACATGCCGCCGATCATCTGCAGCCAGATGACGTTTTTTGCCTTTCCGAAGCCAGGCAGTGCCTTGCTGCTCTCTACAGCCGCATCGGCTGCTGGCATCACATGGGGCAGCAGTGTGACACCGAGCGCCGTTTTGGCGACCTGTTCAGCAAACAGACGGCGGGTGAAGAGATCTTGGCCGTGGAAGAAGGTTTTCATGGCTTTCAGAGACTTTCTTGGTGGAATGAACCGGTTGAACAGGATTCAGAGCAAGGGCCCGAGGCTTGAGCCTACTGGACGAAGACAAACTCCCTTGAATTGAAGAGCACCCAGGCAAGGTCGCCGGGCTTCAAACCAGCGTCGATGTCAGCATAAATGGTCTTCAGCTCTTCTGCGGAAGGCTTACGACTGAAGAAGCTGAGATAGAGGCTTTCCACCTGAGCCTGCGCCGTCTCCTGCTTCTCTGCCGTGGCGACGGCCAGCGCCTGACGGCTGCTGAGCACATCCTGCGCCTCGCCATTCATCAGCATGAGCACCTGAGGCACGCTGCCTTCTTCGGTGTTGCTGTCGGCGATCTGGCGGTCGCTCTGCCCGAACATGCGCAGGAAATGATCGTCCCGCTCTGGCTGGCGCAGCTCGCTGGCGCGGGCGAGCACAAGTCCTCCCATCGTTTCAGGGCGGGAAAAGTCATCCTCCTCTGCTTCTGGCTCCAGTTTCGCCCTGGCCATGGCACGTTTCTTTTTTACGCCTCCCTTGCCTTTGCCTTCAAAGCCGAAGCCGGCGGCCGTCTTTCGCATGCCCTGCATGGCTGTGAGCTTCTCTTTGATCAGATCAACCGTGACTTCAGAGGCAGTCATGTTCATGACGTTGGCATAGGTTTCGCCGCGCTTCATCTTGAACCCATCCACCTTGTCACCGATCGCCAGCGTCACACAACTGTCCCAGGCCTGTTCGGCAGTCATGCGACGGAGCGTGGGACCGGGAAAGTAGAAGGGCTCGCCCATGACCAGTTCCGCCGTCACCGCTTCGCGCTGGTAGGTCTGCGTGTTGCAAAGCAGGCGCATGAAGGCGCGGATGTCGAACTTCAGGCGGACCATCTCATGAGCCAGATGCTGCAGCAGGGCTGGATTGCTGGCGGAATTTGGATCATCCAGATCGGTGACGGGCTCCTTGATGCCCACGCCAAAGACGAGCTTCCACAGGCGATTCGCGAGAGTCATGGCAAAGCGAGGATTGTCTGGCGAGGTCATCCAGTCGGCAAAAGCCTCACGCAGCCCGCTGTCGTCATCGGCTTTCTTGAGCGCTGCCTCGACATTTTGGTAGCAGCGGAGGCGGTAATCTTCCTTGCTCCAGGCAATGAGCCGGGGTTGCACCTTGTCGCCAGGCTTGCCGTCCTTGTACTTGTAGTCAGGAGGAAGCGTGAGGTCGCTTTCCTTGCCGTCTTTGATGGTCAGGCTGTTCACGTCCATGAGCCTTCTCGCCTGCTGGAAAGCCTGCTGACCGAGTTCCTCACGCAGACCACGCAGGGCGGCACCACCGCGGTATCTTTCTCCCACCTCGGAAGCACCAAAGAATGCGGCCATTTCATAAAACTGCTTCTGCGTCCAATCGGCAAAGGGATGGTCGTGGCACTGCGCGCAGGCCACGTTAGCGCCAAGAAAGGTGCTGAGAGTAAGGCTTAGATTGTCCAGCCTCATCCCGCGATCACGCAGAAGGTAGCCGGCAGCACCATTCTCGAGCATCTTGCCATCTGCCACGAGCATGGCTCGCACGACTTCATTCCAGGGCCGGTTCACTGCGATCTGCTCCTTCAACCACTCCTGATAGGTGAAGAATTTGGCCTTCTGCGCGTCATCAGCGATCCGCAGCATGTCACTGAAGTAATTGTACATCCGCGAGGTGAAACCGTCACTGTTCACCAGCTTGTCGATGACATTGCCGCGTTTCGAGGAACTGGCGTCATTGAGGAAGGCCAGCGTCTCTTCTCGAGTCGGAATACGGCCGGCGAGATCCAGGTAAACGCGGCGGATGAACTGCTCGTCGCTGGCCAGAGGATTTGGCTTCTGCCCGGCTTTGGTCAGTCCCATGAGCACTCCTTTGTCGATGATGGCCGCAGCCTGCGCCACGCCGGGATCCTTGGGAATTCCCAAGCCTTCCGGCTTGAGCGTCTGCGCCAGTTGCTGGTCCTCAGGTTTCAGCCGGTCGATCGGGATGCGGTGCACATAGCCATTGCGGGTCTGGAGAAAGACGTTCCCGCTTTCCACCCCGCGGAATGTCGCCTCGACGGTTCGGCCGGAAACATCCGTCCAAAGCCGGAAATTGGCATTGCCGTCCGGTGCGTTGAGGGCGGCCGGAGCCCCTGCTGCTGCGGGTTGCGGATCAGCCGCAGGAAGCAGTGAGGCTAGGGAGAGGGCAAAAATGCCAGCATGAGAAGCATTCATAAAATTCCAGTCTTGGCGCTCTAACGATTCAGGAAGCCCAAAGTTGCGGAGACTCTCCAAGGCCAGTTTACATCGTTACCGAAACAAGTTTGGGACTAGATGCCGCTTGATTCATCTAACAAGACTCCATAGAAGACTTCCATAAGAGATAAAATGAACCGGACGTTCACCAACATCACTTTCACCTTCGTCACTCTATTGTGCCTGACAGCTTGTGGACAGAAGGCTCAGTTGGAAGCCGAAACCGCCCAAATTCGAGCCAGCATTGAGGAGTTGACCCAAACTTTGAAGCAGGTTCAGGCGGAGTCGGAAGCCCTGGGGAACCTGGGCAACTACAACTACCCTCAACAGGCGCACATGGATCAGTTGCGTGCCCGAATAAAGCAACTGCGCGATGAAACAGTGAGCCTGACCGCCGAGAAAGAGAAAGTCCGCCAGGATGCCCAGCAGCTGCAAAAAGAACTCGATGCCTACCGCGCCAAGCATCTGAATTAACTGCCACCTCCATCCACGCCTACCATGGAAGTCAAAATCTTCGTCTATGGCCTCTGCCTGGCCGCCATCGTGGCTGCCGTCAGCTTCTGGCAGTACACCATGTCTATTGATGAGGCCCAGCACGAAGTCCTGATGGCCCGAGATCAGCTGAACTCCACTGAAGATGGCCTGAAGAGAGCCAAAGAATGGCTTGTCGCTCGAAAAGAAGCCGCCGCCCTGATCAAGGCTTCCTCTGTGATCGAGGCGGACAACACCGCCATCCTCGAAGAAATCAAAAAAGCCCAGAATGAGAGGATGGAGATCGCCAAAAACTTTATGAGCACGATCGAGCGGGTTCGCAGCAGCCTGAACGGAGCCCTCTTTCCGACAGTCACGCTCACCACCGGAGCGACCCTGACCAACGCCAAGGTCCAGTCGCTCGACCAGGAAACGACCGTTTTTCAGCATTCCGGCGGGGTGTCCAAGGTCCCCACGACTACACTGCCATCGGACTTCCAGGACAAGCTGCGTTACGGGTTCAATCCCGGCGGCCTGGGCCAGGTGATTCCCATAAGCCAGGGTTCAACGGGCTCCTTCACTTCTGTCAGCGACAAAATCGCGAGAACGGGAATGACTTCCGAAGGAACGAAGGCAGAAAAAGATCTTTCGAAGCGGGAAGCTTCACCTCCACAACCTGCGGCGAAGACTCCTGCTGGCACCCGCCAGTCTTTGGGACGGACCTACGTTCCTGGCAAAGGCTGGATCAACAACTGATCCCGTGCCC
Organism: uncultured Prosthecobacter sp.; assembly: GCA_937941745.1. Lineage (GTDB taxonomy): Bacteria > Verrucomicrobiota > Verrucomicrobiia > Verrucomicrobiales > Verrucomicrobiaceae > Prosthecobacter. The sequence goes on from CALDGV010000194.1 coordinate 5,940, forward strand.
CAGGAGAGTCTTCTGATCAAAGTCCATCCAGGCCAAGCCCATTCATAGAGACCTCTCATGGAATTCAAAATCATCGTGTTCAGCTTCTGCCTGCTGCTGATCGTCTCAGTCACCAGCTTCTGGACTTACACGATGGATCTTGACGAAGCCCACCAGGAGGTGCGCCTGGCACGTCAGGAATTGGAAGCCGTTCAACTTGGACTCCAGACGGCGAAGGACTGGCTGCACGCGCGCAAGGAGGCCATCGCCTTTATAACCGCAGCAGCCATCATCGACCACCAAAACCATGAAATGCGCTTGGTGCTGGAGAAGGAAAATCAGAATCAACAGAACGTCGCCAAGACATTCCTGGCAGCCATCGAAAGGGCGCGGCGAGAAACACTCGGTGTCATCATGGCCGAACTGCATCTGACGAATGGCCTGATTTTCAGACAAGCCAGACTGCAAAGCATGGATCCTGAGCTGACTGTGATCAGCCACGAAGACGGCGTCTCGAAAGTCAAAACCTCCGCCCTGCCTGAAAGCCTCTTGGACAAACTGCGGCTTGGCTTCAAGCCGGAGAATGCGGATGCATCGCCTGAAGCCATCAGCCGTGTTCCAGCGATTGCCCTCATCTCCCAGGCAGAGAAGTCGCTCACGGGAAGTGTGGACACATCAGCCAGTGACTCACTGGCCAGACTTGGCCTGAAAGACGATGGGAAAGCACCTTCGCCACCTCCTTCCGATGGCCGTCTGGTGCGTCCGCTGAAGCGTGATCCCTATCGCATCCGGATCGATGGTGATCCGGCTTTGTGGCAAAACGTCGAAAAGACCTCCGTCGGGCGTGCCTACATCCGTGGGCAGGGCTGGCTGAGAATCGGCAAAGATGGCCCCATACCTGGCACAGGCAGGAAATGAATCAGGAAGCCACGGGTTCCAACGTGCAGACAAATCGTCCGCCCAAACCCGACGCATTGAGTGCTGCAAGCCTGGAGGCGAATTCCATGCAACGTTCCAGGCCCCATCCCTGAAGCCAGCCGTGGAGGAAAGCACCGTGATACACGTCACCACAGCCCGTAGTGTCCACCAGGCCTGGGCAAACCGGATGCGCAGGCTGATGGTGGATACCACCTGCTGAGTCCAGGCCGTAACTGCCATGAGCACCATCCGTGACAACCACCACTCTTGCCGGAACCTGGCTCAGGGCGCTCATCTGCAATTCGATGGCATCACTGCCAGCATAGCGGGCGGCAAATTCGCGTGAGACGATGCGCAGATCCGCTGCCTCAACCAATGGCCTGAGTTCTGAGCGATACCTGCCAGCACCTCCATCAAACGAAATCAGGATGCCTGCTTCACGGGCCACCTGCGCAGCATCAACGGCGACGGCATCATGCCGACCGTTCAGATGAAGAATCTTTGCCGCAGCGATCGCTGCACGGCACTGCTTGGTCAAAATGGGCTCGCCCGCAGAGGATGGCAGGTAATGAATCTGCCTGGCGCCATCCCCTTGACGCACCAGAACGATGGCCCGGGCCGTGGAGTGTCCCGGCTGTTTCTGAAGGAAACACGTATCGACATTCAGACGCTCGAAGTCGCGGAAAAGCCATCGGCCAGCCTCATCATCACCACAGACATCAACCAAGGCGGTGTTGGTTCCGAAATGGGCCAGGACCGCGAGAGCCGAGGCGACAGGACCACCTCCCATCCGAGCATGTCCGGATGACTTCCAGACCCCTTCGGTCGAATGAAACTCATCCACGAGCCACAGATCGTCCACGGTTGCGGCTCCCAGCCCAATCACCTCAAATGCCACAGGTGTTTTCATGGTTTGCAGCCCAAAAAAAGGGAGGTGCAGACAACGCTGCACCTCCCGAATTGACCAAAGTGTGATGCTTCAGAACCCAGCTCCGCCGCTTTTAGCGAGGAAGTTGAGCGCCAGAGCAGCGACAGCGAGAACAAAAACCAACAAAGCGATAGGCATGGCAGAAAC
>CALDGV010000195.1 GCA_937941745.1 uncultured Prosthecobacter sp.
ATTGATCATGGTGAACTTGTCGTTCACCTTTGCCAGCTGTGGCAGGATCTCGGTGAAATGATGGCCGGGAACCTTGGTGGGGATGGTCTTGAAGGCGGAACGCACCTTGTCCGGCACGTTTTCCTTGGGATCCCAGAGGTCGAGGTGGCTGGGGCCGCCTTGAAGGTAGATCATCAGCACGTGCTTGGCCTTGCCCCAGCCCGCACGGCCGGCCGCTGGTGAGTTGGCGGAGGCGGCCTGGGCGCGGAAAAGTCCATTCAGGGTGAGGCCCATCATCGAAGCCCCCCCGACACGCAGGATGTCACGGCGCGTCATGCCGAGGTCTTTGTCACACAGGTCTTTGCCGAGGGCGCCGGGGATGCGGAACATGGTGTGTGGTAGGGCTGAAGGTGTCGAGGGAGCGGGACTGCCTGGGGTGCACCAGCGGGCGCAAACCAGGAAGCAAGATGCGCATTTTACGAGGAAACCGCCCTGTTCTTGCCGCCAGGGCAGGTTTGCGGGGAAATTCCATCCCACCCGCAGGAAAGCAGCAAGCCCGCTTTCGGATGGCATTCCAGGTGCTAAGCAGAGGCCATGATCCGCTGGATGCTCCTGTTCATCGCCGGGCTGGTGCTGCACCAGCCTGCGGCCGCCGATGAATGGTGGGCCTGGGGCTGGCTGGAACTCTGGCAGCGCCCCGGCCAGAGCGCCGGCGTCTTCCTGGCCAACCGCGACGACATCGAGGACGGCGCCTGGGTTCAGCAGGTCGCGCCCCGTTACCGGTTCACCCTTACCCCCTGGCTCGACTCCGCCCTGCACCTGTCACTGCTGAACATTGAAGACATCACCTCCAATGAGCGGCACTGGCAGCTGCGGCCGGAACTGGAGCTGAATCCGCATTACGAACTTGGCCCCCACCTCCGCATCGACTGGCGGAACCGCATGGAATGGCGCTGGAATGAACGCGAATCCCTCAAGCAGAGCCGCTTCCGCCATCGCCTGCAGCTCGGCTGGGCACTGCCGCCGAGCTTTGGATGCTGGACACGGATTTTTGTCAGCAACGAATGGCTGGTGAACCTGGACCGTGGCCAGTGGACGGAGAACCGGGTGGTGCCTCTGGGGCTGACCTTCAAAACAGGAGCCCGCTCAGAGCTGGACCTTTTCTACATGATCGTTTCGACCCAGCCTGAGGAGACATGGCGGCACGAATCGGTGCTGGGCACCTATCTGCGGGTCAAGTTTTGAGGGCGGAGGCGGTCACATCCGCTCCGTGGTCTCGATGCCCAGCAGGCCGAGGCCGGTTTTCAGGACGCGGCTGGTCGCCTCGCACAGCGTGAGGCGCGTGTTGCGCACAGCTCCCTCGGACTTCAGCACCGGGCAGGCTTCGTAGAAGCTGTGGTAGGTGTTGGCGAGTTCGAAGAGGTAGTTGGCGAGCAGGTTCGGCTTGTGGTCGATCAGCACGTCGTGCGTGGTTTCGGCGAACTGGGCCAGCTTGATGGCCAGCAGACGCTCGGCGGGATCGGTGAGGGTGAGGTCACTGGTCAGCGTCACCACCCCGTCCAGCTTCCGGAAGATGCTGCGGGTGCGGACATAGGCGTTCAGCAGGTAGGGCGCGGTGTTGCCTTGAAGGCTCAGCATCTTGTCCCAGCTGAATTTGTAGTCGGTGAGGCGGTTTTGGCTCAGCTCGGCATACTTCACGGCTCCAGTGCCAATCACGCGGGCGATTTCATCCTTCTCGTCATCGCTGAGGCCCTGCTCCTTGGCATCCGCAGCTTCGCGGGCGCGCTCGATGGCTTCCTCAATGACCTCGAGAAGGCCCACGGTTTCGCCGCTGCGGGTTTTGAACATCTTGCCGTCCGGCCCCAGGATGCTGCCAAAGGCGATGTGCGTCATCGAGGTGGTCACGCCGCGACGTTTTGCGGCTGCAAAGACCTGGCGGAAGTGCAGCTGCTGTGGCGCGCCGACGACATACCAGATTTCCTCGGCCTGCCATTCCCTGACCCGGTAGTCGATGGTGGCGAGGTCGGTGGTGGCATAGAGGAAGCCGCCGTCGCTTTTGCGGATGATGCAGGGCGCGGCCTTCCATTCGTCCTTCTCCTTGATGAGGAAGGGATCATCTTCGGGCTTCACGCTGCCATCGCTGAAGACCACGGTGGCGCCTTCGCTGATCGTGGCGATGCCCTTCGCGAGCATGTCCTCCACCAACGGAGCGAGAGCATCGTTGTAGAAGCTTTCGCCGAGGTAGTAGTCAAACTTGATGTCGAGGGTGCCGTACACCTTCTCCAGCTGTTCCAGCGTCAGGCGCACGCACTCCTTCCAGATGCCGAGGTTTTCGGCGTCGCCCTGCTGCAGCTTCACCAGTTCGCCTTTGCAGACTTCGAGCACGGCTTCGTCAGCCTTGGCGGCGGCGTTCACGGTTTTGTAAACCCGCACAAGTTCATGGATGGCGTCCTTTTTCAGCGCCTCCTGGTTCAGCTGGGTCTTCCAGCCATGGATGATCATGCCAAACTGCGTGCCCCAGTCGCCGACGTGGTTGTCAGTGACGACCTGGTGGCCGATGAAGCGGGCGATGCGGGCCAGCGAGTCACCGATGAAGGTGCTGCGGATGTGGCCGACGTGCATCGGCTTGGCGATGTTCGGCGCAGAGAAGTCCACGACGATCTTCTTCGCCTTCGCCACGGGGGGAACGCCGACTTTTTCATCGCTGGCGATGCCACCGAGCTTGGCCGCCAGAGCGGAGGCGCTGAGGGTGAAGTTCAGGAAACCGGGGCCATCGACCGTGACCTTTTCACAAAGGTCTTCGACCTGGAGGGCGGCCTTGATCTGCTCTGCGAGGGCACGCGGATTCGTCTTCTGCTGCTTGCCCAGCACCATCGCGGCGTTGCTCTGGTAGTCGCCAAACCGGGTGTCCGAAGCGATGACGACAGCAGGCGTGAAGCCTTCTGGCAGGGCAATGCCAGCAGCGGAAAAGGCAGCTTGGAGACGATCGGTGAGGACGGCGCGGAACATGGGGCGCGCATCTTGGATGGCGAACGCCGAAAGTCGAACGCCGAATGGCCCAAATCAGGCCACGTCGGCCCCCAGCACATCGCGCAGAGGATCGATCTCCTTGGCGCTGAAACCCAGGTGGAGGTGCCTGCGCCAGCCTTCGGCATGTTCGAACTTGCCGGAGAGCTTCCCGACACGCGCCGAGGCTTCGTCCATGCTGATGAGGTAGGAGTCCATGCCCTGGCTCACATCCAGCCAGTGCTTCTGGCTCACATGCGCTGCCAGCGACTCGCGTTTGCGGGCATGCACCGCAGTCGTGTTCACATACAGGTCAGCCTGGATCGGGTTCCGCAAAGGATCGCAAAGGCCATGCGGCATCGCGTGATAGACCGTCACATCGTGGAAGAAGGCT
>CALDGV010000196.1 GCA_937941745.1 uncultured Prosthecobacter sp.
TCACTCGATCCGCACAGCCACGTTCCTCAATCAATTTGGCCGCGATGCGATCCACGGGTGCTTGATCAAACGCGATGGCCTTTAGATGCGTGTGCTGCGCTGCGATGGAGCACGCGTAGATGCCGGAACCTGCGCCAATATCGAGCAAACATGAGCGCCCGGTGAGATCGAGCTTCTTCGCGAGTGCCTGGGAAAGATACAAACCGCGACAATCCATCGCTGCGGTGAATTTCCGCGCGAAGTCCTCCTGCTCCATCGCCTTGTGCCAGTTGAAGGACGCTTTGTCGCCGCTCCAGCCTGCGGGCTTGTCGGATTTGAGCACTTCCAGATAATCTCGCGCGATGGGGCGATCATGCAGCGAGGCATAATAGGGGCGCACATCCCAGACCGAACCTGCACGGAGATGCTCCTTCGCCGTCGCCGAGGCATGGAGGGTGCCACTTTGATTCTCCACCCAGCCGTTGGCCGCGAACAGCGTCAGCATCACGTCCACCGGTCGCTCTTTGAAACCAAAATGCTCGCAGATGCCGCCCAGGGTGGATGGATTCGACGACAACCAGGTGAAGAAGTCGATGTTCAGTGCCGCGGTGATCAAATCGACCGCGTACAGGCTGTCGCGGTAGCGGTAGATATTGAGGGGGTCGGTTTGCGGTGCGGAGGTGAGGTCGTGCGGCATGGGGGCGCATGATGAAGGCGTCCATTCCAGGCGGCAAAACCTGATTTCATTTTTTAGCCAGCGGAGCGAAGAGTTGTCCTGTGATGAAAAGGAACCTCGAAACGCCTTCGGAAGCCTGGGAGCCCAAAACGACCGTCTGGCCATCCCAGATGGTGACGGAGGTGGAAATGCCTCTGGCTGGGTTTTGATCCTGCGAGGGCGTGCGAATGATCAGCTCGATGGTATTTCCGTCGGGGCCGATCATGGGATCGACTTTCATCTCCTGACCTCCCATGGCGGCGGGAAGGCCATACATTGGTGAATTCGGATTGGGCTTCAGCACTTCCAGCTTGGCATCGGCGGAGACGGCGAGTCTCTTCATCAGCTTTTCGAATTGAGGCGGGGTGAAGATGCCACTCAGGATGAACTGTTGCAAAACTGCGGGAGGTGGCGGCTCGGTAGTTGCAGGTGTTTGGGTGGTGTCCACCTTTTCGGTAGAAGGTTGCAGCCAGTCATTCATCTGCTTCACAAGATCGCCTTTCATCTCGACGACTTTCACGCTGAGATGCACGCTCTTTTTGACCTCGACCTTGTTCAGGGCATCAATCCATGCCTCGATGAGTTCGAGGTTGGCCTTTGTGTTCCGCACGGTGAGTTTTCCATCCTTGAGCGACGTGTCCGCGCCTTTTGGGAAGGCGATGCCAGCGGCTTTGAGAAGCTCGACAGGCGTTTTGTCCTGCGGAAAACCTTTGGGCAGCTTGTAAACACGCACAGCCCACTCGCTGACAGCTTCGTCTGGCATGTCGATGCCAGTGCTGGAGGGCTGCATGGTGGCGGTGGATTCAAAGCTGATGGCTTTCTGGCCGGATGGATTCAGCGCCTCGGTGGTGATGAGCACGGTGACGGGCTTTTTGGCACCAGGCAGATGCAGGACGAGCGTTTCGCCACTCGCGAGCACGGCCTT
>CALDGV010000197.1 GCA_937941745.1 uncultured Prosthecobacter sp.
TCGCCCCGGCGATCCTGGCGCGCGTCATCTTGATGGAGGGGCCGGTCAGGCCGCCATTGGCTCCCGGGATCACGACAATCTGGTTTTCCCCCTTCTGATCCACGGTGATGTAGGCGCAGCCGGTGACTCCGCGCACGGTGTTGAGGCTGCTGCAGTTGATGCCCTCACGCCGGAGATGGTTCCGGTAGTCCCGGCCGTCGGGATCATCACCCAGGTTGCCGATGAACATGACCTGGGCCCCCTGGCGCACGGCTGCCAGCGCCTGGTTGCCGCCTTTGCCGCCAAAGCGCTTGTCCAGTCCGCTGGCGGGCACGGTCTCTCCCGGCTGCGGCAGGTGTGCCACCTGGGCGATGTAATCGACGTTCAAAGAGCCGATGACGACGATGTTCGCTGCGGAGGGGCGGGCCATGACGGGGTTGGGAGGGGAGGAATCGTCCGGGCAGGGACGACTATTTCAGTTTGGCGAGGCGCTCCTTCGTCCAGCTCTGCCCTTGCTGGATCACTTCATCGCCGGGCATGAGGGCGGCCAGGCGCTCCCAGTGCTGGCTGGCCTGGGTGAAGGCGGCCTTGGCTTCTGTCTTTTTGCCGGCGGCCTGGCTGGTGTGGCCCAGCACCCCATACATCTGCGCCAGCTGCACCTCCCACTGGCGGCGTTCCGGGCTCATGGCGGCCTGGGGATCCTTGCCGAGCAGCCCTTCCATGGCCTCCACCGCCTGCTTCACGATCGGCAGCGCGGCGCTCTCCTTGCCCATGTCAGACATCAGCTCGGCATATTCCCCGCGGGCCCTCGCCAGGAGAAAGGCGTAGCGGGTGTTCTCCTGTTCATCGGCCAGAATCTCGTTCAGCAGTTCGATGGCATCCTGCTTCCGCTTCACGGCATCTCCTGGGCGGCCTTCATCGCGGTCGAGCAGGGCGGTGCCGGAGTAGTTCCGGGCCAGCCAGTATTTCACTTCCGCCCATTCGGGCAGCAGCCGGTTCAGCTCCAGCAGGATGGGAATGGCCTGGGCGTAGGCTTCACGCGCCTCCTTGATGCCCACAGCCTTCACCAGCAGTTCCGCCAGCTCCGTGTAGGCCTCGGCCAGAAGCAGGGCCTGGTCCTGATTGCGCGGAGAGGAGTTCATCACGAGCTGCCCCATCTCGGTGACAGCATCAATGAGCGTCGTCAGGGCATCCTGAATGCGTCCCGCCTCGCGCTGGGCCTGGCCTTGGGCGAACTTGGCGCGGGCGAGGAGGAATTTTTCATCCGCGATGAGCTCAGCGCCGATTGCCTGGGGATCAAGGATCTCCGCCACCTTGGACAGCGCCTTTTCCGCCTCCGGCAGGTCGCCTGAGTGCAGGGTGCGCCGGCCGTATTCCATGCTGGCGCGCGCGCTTTCATTGCGTGCCAGGCGGTTTTTGGGATCAGCCGCCAGGCCGGCGGCCAGCGCCGGGGTGGCGTCCTTGAGCAGCTTCAGCGAAAGCTCGTGTTCGCCGCGATGCTCATGGATGTCCGACAGCAGCAGGCTGTAGCGGCCAAACCATTGTTGATAAAGGGAGTGCCTCGGGTCGGCGTTCTCCTGAAGCAGCTTCGCCGCCTGTTCACGGGCCTTGTCCAGAATGGTGAGCGCCGCCTCGTGGTCTCGGAGGCGCAGGTGGATCTGGCCGATGTTGCCGTAGGCCCGCAGCCGCTCCACGCCGAGCTTGGGATCCGCTTCCAGGCCGGGCAGGCCGCTCATGCAGAATTCCAGGGCGTCCTTGAGCTGTCCCTTGGAGAATTCCACGTCGAGCTGGTTGTTCGTCGGGGTCTGCAGGAGCTGGGTCAGGAACTGGTCCACCGCCGTCTGCGCATGCTGAAGGTTGGCATCGGCGGTCTTCTTCTCGTCCAGCACCGTGTCCCGCTGCCGGGTCAGCTCGGTGATCTGATCGTCGCGCACTTTTTTCTCCTGCTGGAGCACGACCTCGTTTTTGGCGATGATTTCCTCGTCCTTCTGCGCCCGCTTCAGCTGGCTGAAGCCATAAATGCAGCTCACGGCCAGGCCGGCTGCCAGGCCCACGCTCAAGGTCTGCAGGGCACGGACCTTGAGGGCCTGCTTCTTGCGCTCCTGGACGGTCTGTTCGCGGGACTCTTCCAGCAGGTAGTCAGACTCCAGCACCTCGAATTCGCGCACCACCTCGCGCACATCGGACCATCGCGCCGCAGCGTTCAAGTCCAGCGCTCTCTCGATGATGCTGCGGCGGCGTTCGTCCCATTTGGACAAGGCTGCCGCAGGCCAGATGATCTTTGGCTGGGCTCGCACGGCAGCCAGCAGGGCCTGACTGTCCACGCCGTAGGCCAGGCCCGCCGCCGCCTTCTGCTGCACCAGCGCCATCTGCTCGGCCCAGGTGCGGCCGCCGCGGGGGAACTGGCCGGTCAGCAGCCGGTAGGCGATGACCCCGAAGGCATAGACATCCCAGGAAGGGCCGTAGCCCGCAAAGACGCCGTCCGGATTCTCTGCCTGCTCCGGGCAGAGGTGCATGAAATGATCCGTCAGCTCCAGGTGATGGATGCCTCCCACCCAGCCCTGGGCGATGTCAGTGAGGCGGATGCTGGACTCGGCATCGTCCTCAAGCAGCACGTTGCAGGGCCGAAGATTGCCGTGCGGGATGCCGTGCTTGTGCAGCCAGGCCAGGGCATCCGCGAGCTGGTAGATGTGGTTCCAGGCCTGGTCAGGGGGCAGGCTGCCCTGGCAGAGGCTTTCGAGCGTCGGCGTCTGCCACTGACGGCGGCCCTGGGCATCCTTGGTGAGCACCCCCACCAGGGGCGTGACCATGTAATAGGGGCTTTTTTCGAAATTCACCGCCTCCACCGGCAGCACACCGCGATGATGCGGCATCTGCTGGATGGCCCGAAGCGCCGTGGCCAGGGCCTTCCGATTGATGGCCATGGAGGAAAACACCTTCACGGCGCAGGCCTTGCCGTGTGCGCTCGCCCGGTAAACGGCTCCGCAGCGGCCGCTGCCCACCAAATCCAGCAGTTCATGTCCAGCGATCTCGGGCAGGCTCATTCAGCGCTCGCGGGGGTTGATGTCATGGTGGTTGGTGGAGTCTGGCGCTGCTGGGTGGAGCAATTCGCAGACCTGAGAAACATGATGCCGACGGCTTGTTGAATCAAGCCGGGCGAGATTTTTTTGCCAGCGTCCGTTTTCCTCCCAATCCCCCTCAGAATGAATCATTCCCGACCCCCTCTCCGCGGCGTTTTGCCAGTCTTTCAAACCCCCTGGCATGAGGATGAGAGCCTGGATGAGGAGACCCTGGCCAGAGAAATCGCCTGGCTCTACGACTGTGGCGCCCACGGCATCGTCATGGCCATGGTTTCGGAGACCCTGCGCCTGGATTCTGAGGAGCGTGAGCAGCTCGCTGAAGCGGCCTGCCGCCTGGGCCGCGAACGCGGTGCGGTGGTGATCAGCGTCGGGGCAGAATCCTCCAAGGTGGCTGAGCGCTATGCCCGCCATGCGGAAAGCGTGGGTGCGGATGCCGTGATGGCCATTCCCCCCGTTTCCATCGGCCTTGGAGAGGCCGAACTGCTGGCCTACTACCACCGCATCCTCCGGGCCATCCAGATCCCCGTCATTGTGCAGGATGCCAGCGGCTATGTCGGCAAGCCCATGCCCATCGCCATGCAGGCGCGGCTGCTGGATGAGTTCGGTCCCGAGCGGGTGCAGTACAAGCCGGAGGCCTCCCCCATCGGTCCCAAGCTCAGTGAGCTGCGCGATGCCACCCAGGGCCAGGCCCGGGTCTTTGAAGGCACGGGCGGAATCGCCCTGGTGGATTCATTCCGGCGCGGCGTGGTCGGCACCATGCCGGGGGCGGACCTGATTCGCGGCCTTGTGCCGCTTTGGAATGCCCTCGAAGCTGGTGACAGCGAGCTGGCCGACCGCATCCATGGGCCGCTTTCAGCGCTGATTTCCATGCAGACGAGCCTCGATGGCTTTCTGGCGGTCGAAAAGCACCTGCTCAGGCGTCAGGGCATCTTCCCCAACACCCTCGTCCGTGGTCCCGTGGGCTTCCGGCTCGACCCTGAGACGACTCGTGAGGTGGATCGCCAGTTTGACCGCATGATTCAAGCCGTGGAGGGCCGCCGATGATCATTGATGTGCATTCCCATGCCTGGAACTTCCCTGGCGACTTTTCCGAAGACTTCATCACCCAGGCAGGCCGTGCCCGCCCCGGAGTGAAGGTGGACATGAGCGCGACCTATGAGGCTTATCGCGCCACGGCACCGGAGGAGACCCGGACAATCGTCTTTGGCGGCAAGGCGAGACTCAGCGGACTCTGGGTGGACGACCGCACGGTGGCCGCCTATGTGGCCCGTGATCCAGAACGTCTGATCGGCTTCATGGCCCTGGATCCAACCCAGGAAAGATGGCAGGACGAAATGCGCTTCAGCCACCAGGAACTCGGCCTCCGGGGCATCAAGCTCATGCCGATGTATGCCGGCTTCAGCCCCGATGACCTGGCTCTGGAGCCTCTCTGGGATTATGCGGAAAGGCATGGGCTGCCTGTGCTGCTGCACATGGGCACCACCTTCATCGCCCAGGCTCCGCTGGCCTTCACGCTGCCCCGCCTGATTGAGCCCGTGGCCCTTCGTCATCCCGGCGTGAAGATCATCCTGGCCCACCTCGGGCATCCGTATGAGGGCGAATGCGTGGTCACCATCCGGAAGCATGAAAATGTCTTCGCCGATGTCAGCGCGCTTCATTACCGACCCTGGCAGCTCTACAACAGTCTCATGCTCGTGCAGGAATACGGTGTCTGGAACAAGCTGCTCTTCGGCACGGACTTCCCGTTCACGACCGTGAACGCCTCCATCGCAGGCCTGCGGAAGCTCAACGACATGCTGGAAGGCACCGCCCTGCCACGGCTCGACCTCAGCCAGATCGAGGCCATGATCCACCGCGACTCCCTGGCGCTGCTGGGCCTCTGATTCCGGCTCAGCGCCGCACCCAGCGCGTGCCCAGGGCCACGCTCCACTGGTATTTGCGCGCATGCTCACGGATCAGGAAAGGCAGGTCCTTTTCCAGCACGAGGTCAAAGTGAGCGCCCAACGAATGTTTCAACCATTCCCTGGTCGATCCCTGAGGCCAGTTTCCTCGCGGGGTGAACTCCTCCAGCCAGGTGCAGGGCGTTGTCAGCACGAGCTGGCCTCCTGGTCTCACGAGGTCGGGCAGGCGCTCGATGAGCTTCTGCGGGTCGGTGAGGCGGCACAGCAGGTTTGCAGCATGCACCAGGTCAAACGAGCCGAGATCGGCGCGCAGGTTCATGGCGTCGCCCTGCTCAAACGCCACCCGTTCGCGTGGGCAGTCTGCCGGCACACGCGCAATCAGCGGGGTGCGCACATCGGCTTCGTCCAGCCTTTCGTAGGGTAGTTCCGAGGTGATCAGAGCCTTCGCTGCACCGATGAAGGCATGGCTGTAATCGATGCCCAGCACATGGCGGGCGTGGCTGGCCAGTTCAAAGCTCGACCGGCCTACGGCGCAGCCCAGGTCGAGCGCGGAAACGACCGGGCTGGAAAGGTCGGCCAGCTCCGTCACGCTGCGCACGGCAAACCCCAGCGCCTCGCGTGGTCCCCAGCTCCAGGGCAGCACCTCCTCGGCAGTGCCAAAGTGAAAGAGCAGGTATTCATCAAGCAGGCGGCGGGTTTCGTAGATGTTCACGTGGAGGAAGAATAGGGAGGGCGGTAAAAGGGCGAAAGGCATACGCCTCGCTCCGTGAGGTCGTCGCCTCAAGAAGCAGCCGCCACCAGCGCGCTGCTGTCCACAGCGGTCAGCGGATCGCCAAAGAAGAGATGCCCGAAGTCATCGCCATAGGGCAGCTTCTCCGCCGGAGGCCAGAACCGGCGGGCGTGAATCGCTGCGAGCACGCCTTCTGCACATTCACGGGCGCTCTCCAGCAGCGGACCCTCCAGGCCCGGCCAGACATCCAGCGTCACATCCGCCTTGGTGCGGCCCAGCGTGGCATAGGCAGTCTGGATGACCCGGCCCGGGAAGCGGCGCTCCATGGCCATCCGGTAGAGCGGCAGTTGGAGGTCTGTCCAGCGGGCTTCCTCACCCTGGCTGTTGTGACAGAGCTGCCAGGGAGCGAAGGAGGCGGCATCTTCCGTCCGCTTGATCTTGGCCAGGTGGTAATCCTCCACGGACTTGTGGTCTCCAGAGCCTGCGGCGGTGGGGGAGTAGGTCTTGAAATCCACCAGCCGGATGCCGTGCTGCGGGTGCTCCTCAATACGGTCCACCACGCCTCGGATGACGGTTTCGCCGATGGTCCAAGCATCACCTTCCGGGCTGATCAGAGCCTCGGCCGCCACAATGCGCCATCCCTGCGCCCGCTGTGCCGCCTCGAATTCGGCCCACCAGGCCAGCCGCTGCCGTGCCGACTCCCGCTGGATGGTCACGGGCACGGTCAAACGTGGTCCAAAGGAGGCATGAAGCCGTGCATCCAGCAGGCGGTGGAACTCGGCCCGGATCACATCCGCATTTGTGGAGGCTGCTGCGTCGCTTTCCGTGGCGAACTTTTCCAGCACGTGGTGCAGCAGGTTGCCGAAGCTCATCGCATCCATCTCCGTGCTGCTGGCATCCACCTCCTGCATCTGCAGGCCATGCTTGAGATAGAAGCGGAAGGGGCAGGTCAGGTAGTCGCGGAACTGCGTCACGCGCAGCCTCTGGAAGATTGCGGCATCGTCGGGCAGCGGTTCCGGGCGCAGCTGCCAGGCGAGCTGCCAGGGCAGCGGCTCACCCCGCAGGGCAGGCTTCTGGAAAAACTGCAGCGTGCGCGCAGGCAGCTCCTCGTCCGGGCACTGCAGCAGCAGGCGCGAAGGCCGCAGAGGTTCGCCACCCGAGCCGGTCCGGCCAAAAAGAAAGTCCACCCGCCCTCCCTGGTGCTCCCGCAGCTCGATGATGGCCGTTAGCAGGCAGGCATCGCGGGCAAAGCGCGTGTCATTGTGCCTTAATCCCAGCGCCCGCCGTGCTGAATCTGGCAGGAAGGGATGACTCACGATGGACTCGGGCACCTTGCCGTCGTTCATGCCTGTCACGATCAGGTGCGGCGCATCCTCCCAGAGCAGTTCCAGCCAGCCTTGGAGGTCCAGGTCGCGTGGCGAACGCTCGGAATAAAACACCTCCTTCTCCAGCACGCGGAGCAGCAGCTCCAGCTTGCTGCCAGCACTCAGCGCGGAGGGGAAAAGCTTCTCCACGCCGCCTTCCAGCGCATCCAGAACCTCGGAGACCTGGTCGGCGATGGCGGCAAACACGGCGTCCTGCGGTTTGCGCGCATCGAACAGGCGACGGGCGAAGGTTTCGGCCAGGAAGTCAGTCAGCGCCAAACCAAAAGCAGGGCCTTCCAGCGCCTTCAGCACGCCTTCGAGCCAGGTCAAGCCGGTCATGACCGGGCTCGCCGCGCCGGCGCCCAGCGCCCGGGGGGCCAGTTCGAGGGCATCGTCCAGCGTGTCAGGCAGCGTCTCCGTGGCCACGCTGTCCAGGTCTTCAAAAAGGCGGACCAGTGAGGGCCAGGCACCTGTCTGCTCCTTGGTCTTCTGCTGGATGGTCTCCGCGATGTCCGGGCAGCGGAAAAGTTCTGAAACCGCCTGGAAGCTGCGGGTGGCGCAGAGCTGGCTCAAAAGACGCAGCAGGTGAAACACGCCGTGCGTGCCCATTGGCCGGCCGGCCGGGTCGTAGGCGCCGATGCCGTGCTCGGCCAGCGCCTTTTCCAGCGGGGCGGCCACCTCGCTGTCCGCGAGGCCGATGGCCACCATCTCTCCCGGCTGAGGATAGGGTTCCAGCATGTCCAGCACCGCCCCGGCCTGCTCTGCAGGAGTGCTGGCTGCATGAATGGTCTGGTCCGGGTGGGGCAGGCGGACCGGCTCGGAAAGCCATTTCTCCGGCAGCGGCCGGCCCCAGGCATCGAAGTGATGCTGATGGCTGGCGGGTGCATGCACCAGCACCTCCACCGCCAGTATCGCCGCATGGCGCTCAAGGGCCTGGATGGCCAGACCCGAAGGGTCAAGCACTCCCGCCACCAGGATGCGCCGCACTTCCTTGGGCAGTTCACCCTCCCGCACCGCACGGCGGCGGGCCACCTGCCAGTCGGTCAGTCCATGGGCTGTCGTGGTGAGCAGGCATTGATGCTCCAGGCGGGCGAGGTCACGCCAGCGTTCCGGCTCCATCTCCGTGTTCTCCAGCATCCGGGCCACATCCGCTGCGCTCAGGCCGCTTTCGTTCAGCGTCTCGCGCACCTGCAGCAGGTCGGCCGCCATCTTCACGGCCCAGGCAAAGCTCCGCTCCACCGGGTCCACCGGAAAAAGCTGCCGATGTGCCCCGAGGTCGAGCTTCAGCAGTTCCGCCGCCCAGAGCAGCAGTGTTTCCACCTGGCCCGCCGCCTTCTGGCCGGGCACCCGTTCCGGCGAGGTCAGGAAGTCAGGCGTCACCGTCAGTGGTGGCAGCACGGCAGCGTCCTTTTCGGCGGCATGAACCGCCAGCGCCTCACGCAGGCGGCGGCTCGCATGGCGCGTGGGCACCACGATCAGCCAGTCGGAAAGGTCCAGCGCGCCCCGGCCTTCCCAGCTTGATGCCAGATGCGCCACCGCCGAGGCCACCAGTGGCCTTTCCCAGCCGGTGAAATGCCTCGTCGGGCTGCCGCCGCGGCTCGCAAAGAGGTCGGGCAGGAGGTCTTGGGCTGGTCGGGAGGAGCGCGGCATGAGGGCAGGAAAAGCCTGATGGGCCTGCTTTCAAAGCCGAATCGAATCCAGACGGCAAATTGCCGAGATTTAGGACCTGCACGCCGCCTGGGCAAAAACATCTGTTTGCCGAATCCGACACATCTCCCGCCGATGCAGGCATGGAAGGAAAGGCCCCGGTGGTTATCTATTCATCCTCACATTCATCCAACCCAGAACCACCATGGCCGACATCAGCACCTCCGCAGCAGACAAGAAGGAAAAGGAATACT
>CALDGV010000198.1 GCA_937941745.1 uncultured Prosthecobacter sp.
TCACCGTGAACTATCAAAACGACGACAGCGGCGACCGCAAAATCGGCCGCGACTCACGCCTGACCTTCACCGCGCCTGCCGATGGCCGATTCGTCGTCAAAGTCACCGACACCCGCGGCTGGGGCGGCGAGCGCTTTGTCTATTCACTCTCCATCCGCGAGCCAAAGCCGGACTTCAGCGTCAAACTCGCCGGCATGAACCCCACCGTCATGCCTGGAGCCTCCGTGGGCTTTTCCTTCCGCGCCGAGCGCACGGACAACTTCGACGATCCCATCCAGATCGACATCACCGGCCTGCCCGCCGGTTACTGGGCCACCTCGCCCCTCATCATCGAGGCCGGTCACGACCTCATCAGCGGCTCACTTCATGCCATGCCCGATGCCGCGAAGGATGCCGACTGGTCCAAACTCAAAATCACCGCCACCGCGAAGGGCCTCAAGCACGACGCGGGCACCTTCGGCAAAGTCACCCTCGGCGCGAAGCCGAAGTTCATCATCGTTTTGGAGCCTGATGCCGGTGGAAAGCCTGTCATGCGCGATCTCGCGGAAGAAACCAAGCCGCTCGAACTCACCCTCGCGCCCGGACAAAGCGTCAAAGCCTGGCTGCGAGCCGTGCGCCTGAATGACAAAGGCATCATCAACCTCGATGTGCATGGTTTGCCCCACGGCGTCATCATCGACGACATCGGCCTCAACGGCGTGCAGATCCGCGAAGGCGAAAACGAACGCCCCATCTTCTTCCGCGCCGCGAACTGGGTGCAAGACCAGGACAAACTCTGCCACGGCGCCATCAGCAGCGCGAGAAACGAACACGACAGCGCGGGGCTGCAAACGAGCTTCCCGATCCTCATGAAGATCCGCAAAGCGGGCGTGGCGGCGAGGTGAGGCATAGCCATAAAAAAGTCCCGAAGACTGGTCTTCGGGACTTTTGAGATTTGGCAATGGATGGTGTTATTTCGCAGCGAGCGCTTTCTCGATGGCGGAGACCACGCTTGCGTCGTCAGGCGTGGTGCGCGGTTCGAATCGCTGAAGAGGCTTGCCATCCTTGCCGATGAGGAATTTCCCAAAATTCCATTTCACGTCCCCAGGGAAGGCACCTTCTTTGCCGGTCAGGGCAGTGTAGAGAGCATGCTGCTCAGGGCCTTTGACATGCAGTTTGTCAAACATGGGGAAGGTGACGTTGTATTTCTCGGTGCAGAAGACCTTGATCTCCTGGTTCGAACCTGGTTCCTGGGCACCGAAGTCATTGCACGGGAAGCCCAGCACGCTGAAGCCCTGGTCTTTGAATTTTTCGTGGAGCGCCTGAAGCTCCTTGTATTGCTTGGTCAGGCCGCAGCGTGAAGCGACATTCACGACCAGCAGGACTTTACCCTGGTAGGCTTTCAAGGAGGTGTCTTTGCCATCGATGTCCTTCAAAGGGATGTCGAGAACGGAGGTGTCGGCGGCACCAGCAAAGCTGGCGGCAAATAGAAGGCTGAGGATAAGCTGTTTCATGAGTTTGTTCGATTAGGGACAGAGGAGACGGTACGTGCGGTCGGACCTTTCAGACTGGCCGTCTGCGGAGAAATCTGGCTGAGCTTGAACTGCTTTGAAGCCCTCAGCCCCCCTGAACAGGGGGCATGAAGGCGACCTCACTCTCCGCTGGGATGGTCGCATCACGCTTCACGTAGTTGCAGTTGATGGCCAGAAGCAGGCTGGAGTTCCAAGCCTCGAGGGCGGGCCATCGATCGAAGACCTCGGCCAGCAACTCCGCGATGGTCAACCCTTGCCGCCAATTCCATTCGACCTCGTCTGAGCCGGTGATGTCGCGCAAAACGGAGAAAAACAGGAGCCGTATTTTCATGGGTTCAGGATGCCAATGCAGGGCAGATTCCGAAAACGGCCCTGGTAATCCATGCCGTAGCCGACCACGAATTCGTCGGCGATTTCAAACCCGCAATAATCGAGGGGGCAATCGTGGCTACGTGGGCGTTTCTTATTCAGCAGAACGCCGGTGCGGAGGGAGGCTGGCTTTTCCTCGGCAATGCGCTTGTGCAGGGCTGAAAGGGTGAGCCCAGTGTCGAGGATGTCGTCAAGCAGCAGGACATGCTGACCAGCGAAGCTGACATCTGGCGGCCATTGCAGCCGGACCTCGCCACTGGATTGAGTCCCTCCGTGGTAGCTGCTGGCTCCCAGCGTCACCAGATGAACAGGCAGATCAACCTGCCGGAGCAGGTCGGCGACAAAAAACAGCGCGCCATCCATGAGGGCGGCAACCGTGATGAGCTTGCCGGTGTAGTCTCGCTCGATCTGTGCGGCCAAAGATTCCACCCTTGCACGGATGTCTTCCGCGCTGAGCAGCACGCGTTCAAGGTCACTTAAAACTCCAGTCAGGACATTCATGTCGGCAAAGAGAGCGCATGAAGGCGCAAAGACGGGATTGCCGCAATGGTTCGGCAGGCGTTTCTTCCGCTGCCATGATGGATTTTCCGCCCAACACCCTCCGTGACCTGCGTGTCAGCTATGAACTGGACAGCCTGACAGAGGATCATGTGCCGTCTGATCCGCTGCTGCTCTTCAATGCCTGGCTCCAGGATGCGCTGAAGCATCAGCTACCCGAGCCCAATGCCATGCAGCTGGCTACTCATGGGCTTGATGGCTTTCCCAGCGTGCGCACGGTGCTGCTGAAAGGGATGGATGCAGAGGGGTTTCACTTTTTCACCAACTATGACAGCCGCAAAGGTGCGGAGATCGAGGCAGATCCCAAGGCTTCCGCTGTCTTTTTGTGGACCCAGCGCCATCATCAAGCCACGGTCCGAGGCACCATCCACAAGCTGCCGCGTACCGATGCTGAAAGCTACTTTGCCTCACGCCCTCGGGGCCACCAGATCGGCGCCTGGGTGTCGGAGCAGAGCAAGGTCATTCCCGGGCGGGAGTGGCTGGAACACAGAAAACTGGAAATGGAGGCCCGCTTTGGGGATGCTGAGATTCCCTGCCCACCCAACTGGGGAGGTTACACGCTCCAACCCTGCGAAATCGAATTCTGGCAGGGACGGGTGAGCCGCCTGCATGACCGGCTGCGCTACAGACGAGAAGGCCAGGGCTGGAAATTGGAACGCCTGAGCCCCTGAGGCGAGCGCGTGATGGCACGGGTGAAACCTGCCAGGCTCAGGCAACATCGATCATGAATCGGAGCGAGGACGCTCGAAGCGTCCTCTGGCACAAGGCTGTGATCTCTTTGTGTTGGTTGAAATATTAACCTTTCCAAAATAAGACAACGACTCTATTTTCTGTAATTCATAGAATCCGCATGAAACACGCCCCACGGCGAGGGACGGACCTCCGGGATAGCTTGGAGGCACCTCCGATCGCGGAATGCATCCTCTTTTTGAGCGGTGGCGGCTATTTCCAGCTGCCGACCGGGGGCGGCAGCTACCCGAATTCCTAAACAGCAGCTCTTGTCGAAAGCCCAGCCCCTCCTTGCCAAGCGGCTCAAAGCGCCCATCTTGCGCCCCTTTTTCGCTAAAACCGCCTACCTCCCTGTCTTGTGAGCCAGTCCCATCCTACCGACGATCTTCGCGTGGCGGAGATCCTGCCGCTGATCCAGCCGGCGCTTCTCATGCATGACCTGCCACTGAATGAGACTGGGGCGGCTTTCATCGAATCTTCCCGCCGCAGCGCCGAGGCCATTCTCGACCGTGGCAACGACCGCCTGCTTGTCGTCGTCGGCCCCTGCTCGATTCACGATCACAAAAGCGCCCTGGAATATGCCCAGCTCATCCAGCAGGCGCGCGAGAAGCATGAAAAGGACCTCGAGATCTTCATGCGTGTCTATTTTGAAAAGCCGCGTACCACAGTAGGCTGGAAGGGCTTCATCAATGACCCGCATCTCAATGAGAGCTACGACATCAATACCGGCCTGCGCGAGGCGCGCAGCCTTCTGATCGAGCTCACGCGCATGGCCGTGCCTTCCGCGACGGAGTTTTTGGATGTCATCACACCGCAGTACATTGCCGATGTTGTCTCCTGGGGAGCCATCGGTGCCCGCACCACGGAAAGTCAGGTGCATCGTCAGCTCGCCTCCGGTCTGTCCATGCCTGTCGGTTTCAAAAATGGCACGGATGGTGGTGTGCAGGTCGCTCTGGATGCCATCCAGGCCGCTGCAGGACAGCATTGCTTCCTTTCTGTCACCAAGGATGGAGTCGCCGCCATCGTGAAGACGAAGGGCAACAGCGCCTGTCACGTCATCCTGCGCGGAGGCAAGGCCGGCACGAACTTTGACGCGGCCTCCATTGATGCCGTCGTCAGCCAGCTTACCGCCCGTGGTCTCCCAGCCAGCGTGATGGTCGATTGCAGCCACGGCAACAGCTTGAAGGACTACCGCAAGCAACCTCTCGTCACGAAATCGCTGGCTGAGCAGATCAGTGCCGGCAGCAAATCGATCACCGGTGTGATGATTGAAAGCCACCTTGTCGAAGGACGCCAGGATGCGAAGCCTGGCCAGCCTCTGACTTACGGCCAGAGCATCACCGATGCCTGCGTGAACTGGGCCATGACCGAGGCCATGCTGGATGAACTGGCTGCCGCGGTGAGGGCTCGTCGTTCCAAAGGTTAAATCTTCTGTCACCATGCTGACTACCGCCACCGCCCGCGAGGCCATCGAGCGCATGTCGGGCTGCCGCATTCTCGTCATTGGCGACGTGATGCTGGATCATTTTATCTGGGGGGCGGTGCGGCGTATCTCGCCGGAGGCGCCAGTGCCGATTGTGGAGGTCACGAAGGAGACAACCTTCCCCGGCGGTGCGGCAAACGTGGCGCGCAACCTTTCCGCCTTCACGCCGCACGCCTACCTCATGGGGCGAGTTGGCAAGGATAGCTCTGCAGGCGAACTCAAGCGCCTGCTCAATGAGGAGGGAGTGAACACGGACCCGATGCTGGAGAGCGATACACTGCCCACCATCGCCAAGACACGCATCATTGCGCGTCAGCAGCATGTGGTGCGGGTGGACCGTGAGACGATCGAAAAGCTCTCTGCCGAGGAATTGGAAGAGGTTTCCCGGCGTGTGGAAGCCATGCTGCCGGACCTCGATGGGCTGATCATCGAAGATTATGGCAAGGGCTTTGTCACGCAGGCCTTTGTGGATCGAGTTTTGACGCTCGCAAAGGCTGCCGGCAAGCTGGTCACCGTCGATCCTTCGCCACGCAATCCGCTGAGCTGGCGTGGAGCCTCACTGGTGAAACCTAACCGCCTGGAGGCCTTTGCCGCCGCTGGCATCCAGGACGTCCGCAGCCCCGGGCCGCCGCTGGAAGACAAGCGCCTGCTGGAAGTGGGAGAGCAACTGCTCGACCAATGGGCTGTAGGCAAGGTGCTCGTCACCCTGGGCGAACATGGCATGATGCTTTTTCAGCGTGATCGTGGCCCGCATCACATTCCGACGCGGGCACGCGAGGTGTATGATGTTTCAGGAGCAGGCGATACGGCCATCGCTTTCCTCACCCTTGCGCTCGCTGCAGGCCTTAGCGCAGAAGATGCTGCCGACATCGCGAATCACGCCAGCGGTATCGTCGTCGGCAAGCTGGGCACGGCACGTGTGATGAAGGAGGAACTGCTCACCGCCTTTGAAGACTGATTTTCTGACCATGTCCGACTTTTCTACCCTGCTCCAAGGCCATCTCGATGGCCATCTCGCCACTTTGAAGCGTCTTGATGAATGCCGCGATGTGCTGGCCGCCATCGCTGAGGCCTGGGTCACGGCGTTGAAGGCCGGGAAGAAGGTCATTTTCTTTGGCAATGGTGGCAGTGCCGCCGATGCACAGCATCTGGCTGCCGAACTGGTGGTGAGGTATCGCATCAACCGTCGTGCCCTGCCTTCCATCGCCCTGACGACAGACACCTCCATCCTTACGGCGCACAGCAACGACTACGGCTTTGAGACCGTGTTTGCCAGGCAGGTGGAGGCTCTTGCCCAGCCTGGAGATGTGGTCGTGGGCATTTCAACCTCGGGCACCAGCAAAAATGTTGTCGCGGGCCTCAAGGCGGCACGTGAGTGTGGCTGTGTGGTTGTGAGCTTTACAGGTCAGAACGGCGCTGACTGTGCCGCGCTGGCCCATCATGCCTACTGTGTGCCTTCACCGATCACGGCCTACGCCCAGGAGTGTCATCTGATGGCCGGGCACGTGCTCTGCGAGTACGTTGAGGCTGCTTTCAAAGAGTGATTTTTGCGCCGCTTGATGGCGCCCTGACTAATGGTCCTGAGAAACCTCTCATGGCTGACCCTGTCACAGGTCGTGCGCATGGCCACGGGCTTCCTGGTTGGAACCTGGCTGACACGCAGCCTTGGGCCGGAGAAGAGTGGTGTGCTGAGCACCGCTGTGCTGATCGGCACCTGGATGGGGCATGCGTCTGAACTCGGCCTCAGGCAGGTGCTGGTGAAGGAACTGGCGGTGCGGCCGGAGCATGAGTCAGATCTGGTCTTTGCCAGTGCGACAAGGGTGATGCTTCTGTCCGGAGCCATCGGCACTTTGCTGGGATGCCTTGCCGCCTGGCTGTTTGGAGGAGTGGAGATGCTTCAGCTTGGTTTTATTCTGTATGCACCGCTGCTCCTGAACGCCTATCAGAGCGTGCTGGCCCGTTGGGATGCTGCCCAGCAATCTCAGCGCACGGCCAAGCTGGCGATGACTGCGAATCTTCTCTCTTCGGCAGTGCGTGCGGTGATGATCTGGCAGGGGGTGAGCCTGGGCTGGCTGGCTTTCAGTCTCGCCTTGGAATCGATCATCGGCATGGGCATCGCCTCCTGCTGGTGCGCGCGGCGGGGTTGGCTGCACAGTCTTCGGCGATGGGACTCCGGTATCGCTCGTCGCCTTTTGAAGGAATCATTGCCCCTGTTGGCCGCTCAGATCGGCAGCTTGTTGCTGCTGAAAGTGGACCAGATGATGCTCTTTCGTATGCGCGGTGCAGAGGAGGCCGGCATCTATGCTGCTGCCACCCGGCTGTCCGAGATTGTTTACGCCGCAGCGCCGCTGATGATCACCAGCTTCATGCCGATGCTCTCCCACGCGCATCATCAGGACACGCAGCTCTATCGGCGTCGTCAGCAGGCTCTGTTTGGAATCTGCACGCTGCTTGGTTATGGCACGGTGCTGGCATGGTGGCTGGCCGGGGATGTGGTGGTCTCCATGCTCTATGGCCCTGCCTTTGTCGCTGCCGCGCCCGTGCTTCTGGTGCATGGCCTGGCCACACTGCCGCTGCTGCATGGCGAGATGCGCGGGGCTCTTTTGGTCATTGAGCAGAAGACGGCCTGGAGCCTACGATGCGTGATGATGGGACTGGTTTTCAACCTGCTCCTGAACATCTGGCTCATTCCCGCCTACGGTGCCCTCGGGGCTGCCTGGGCCACGGTGGCCAGCTACACGCTGGCTTGGTTTGTGTCTTCCCTGATCCTGCCCGCCCTGCGGCAGATGGGGGGGCTGCAGGTTTCGTCACTCGGCGTGACGCCTTTTTTCAGGCATTGGCGCGCCTTGTTCTCGTAAGCGGGTTCCTCCACTTTCTGGACTTGTCATGAACGATTCACGCGGTGGTCAGATCCTGGCGCTTGTGCTGGGTTTGTGCCTGACCCTGTATGGAGTCTTCTCGGTGATGCTCACCCAGGGGAACTCCATCAGCGAGATGTGCTTCCTCTTCATGGTGGGGGGATTTCTTCTCTGTCTCGTCGCACCCAGGCTTGGGCTGGCCTTCTGGATCGTTTCGTCGGGCTACATGGACTTCATCAAGCGTCTCACCGTGCTTTCCGGCAATGTCACGCAGATGGATCTCTATTACATCCTGGGCGTGCATCCGCTGATGCTGTGCGGGCTTGCTGCCAGCGTAATGATCAGTGCCCTCCTGGGCAGGCTGCGCATGGACAGGAGGGACATGATGCGCCTCTTCGTGGCTCTCCTGGGCATGGTGCTTGTGGCTTTGATGGCCGCCCGCGAGAAGGGGTTCAGACCCTCGACCCTTTTGTCTGAAGTGGCCAATAACGGACTTTATTCGCTGCTCCTCTTTGTGGTGCCCATGCTGCTTCCAGATGTGGCTTCGATTTTAAGGCTGCTCAGACTCATGGTGCTGGCCTACGTGCCGGTGGCTGTTTATGGCGTAATTCAGCAGGTGGTCGGCTTTCAGGACTTCGAGGTGGAGTACCTGCTCACGGGGCTCTCGATTGAGGTGAAGCAGATTTTGTCAAATGAAGTGCGCGCCTTCTCGACCTTGAATTCTCCTACGGCACTTGGCTTCGCTTCCGGTGCTTGTCTGATCGCCCTCTGGACTGTGGCCGGACATCAGGACTTCAGAGTGGCGCGTGTCTGGCTCCCCAAGCCTCTCGCGCTCGTGCTGACGCCGGTTTTCCTGGCTTCGCTGGCCTGCTCGACGGTTCGTTCGGCCTTCGTCCTCCTGCCGGTGGGCCTGGTGGCGACCTGGCTTTTTCACAGCCACCGCAGGCTGAGAGGCTTCTACATCATCATGATGATCTCCTTTCTGGCCCTGGTGCTCAGCTCGGGATGGCTGCTGGAAAAAATGCCCGCTGCCATGAACAAGATGGCTGAATTGGCCGGAGGAAGCCAGTTTGCCGAGCAAATGCTCCGAGTCGGCACCTACACCGAGCGTCTGGTAGGCTTCTCTCAGGTGCTGGCCAACCCGAAAGCCTACAGCTGGCTGGGTTTTGGGCCTGATCGTGGCGGACTGGATGATCCGGAGTTCTACAATCATGATCCTCTCAGCACGCTGCTGGTGCGTTATGGGGTCCTTGCCATGATCGCCGTGTTCCTGGTGGGCGGCTGGGTGCTCCGCCATTTTCATTCCTGTGTCTGGCGCATTCTCGATCCTGCGGTGCATCGGATTGCCGCACTGCTGCTGGCGGTTCCGCTCGGCTTTCTGGTGGCATCCCTCATGCAGGGAAGTGTTTTTGGCACCTTCCCGCTTAACCTCATGACCTTTCTCTTTCTGGGCATGGTGGAGTCTCTGAGCCTTCAGTGTGCCGGAAATCCAGCGCCCTCCATTGCTCAGCTTTGGCCCCGCCTGCCTGTCACAACCGGGGCGGCTGAGCCACAGCCCAGGGGGAATGCTCAGGGATTTCCGGCGAAGGGAAGCCGTCCGCCTTTTGCATGAGCGCATGTCTCAAGCCCCGCCTGCTGCTCATCGGCCATGCATATGCTGCCCTGGAGAATCGGAAAAAAGTTCAGGCTCTCGCTGCACACTTCGATCTCACCTGTGTGACCTCCACTCTGGAGGAGGGTGTCATTCTCGGTAGGCCCACAAGCGACTTTGACAACGAAAGCGATGCCCCAGCCCGCCGCTACGAACTCTTCCGCTTGCGGCGCACCAGCCAGAAACCCACCACTTTTCTCTACGCGGGGCTCACACAAATCATGCGTGGGCGGCGTTTCGACGTGGTGCTTGTGGAAAATGAACCCTGGGCAGTCATCTGCTGGCAAGCCAGGATGCTCACCGGCCTTTTCCAACCTGGGGCCCAGTTTGGTGTGTTCACCTGGGAGAATGTCGAACGACCGAGCTGGAAGGGTGCGCTGCTTTCTCTCATCTACCGTGCCATGACCGCCACGACGGACTTCATCATCGCGGGCAATCAGGCGGCGAAAGCTCTTGTGCTCAGGCATGGTGCCCGGGGCGAAGATGTTCATGTGGATGCCGAACTCGGAGTGGACTTGCAAAACCACCTTCCTGCCAAGGATGACGCGCGGATGGAGCTTCGCAGACAGCTCGGTCTTCCCGCTCATGAAACTCTCGTTGGCTACTGTGGACGTCTGACCAGGGAAAAAGGCCTCCATGAGCTTGTGGAAGCCTGCGAGCGCCTTGGCGATGTTCATCTCGTCCTCCTTGGCGCAGGCCCGAT
Source organism: uncultured Prosthecobacter sp. (assembly GCA_937941745.1). Lineage (GTDB taxonomy): Bacteria > Verrucomicrobiota > Verrucomicrobiia > Verrucomicrobiales > Verrucomicrobiaceae > Prosthecobacter. The sequence goes on from CALDGV010000198.1 coordinate 9,863, forward strand.
GAAGCCCTGGCTTGAGGCGCAGGCCTCCACTCGCCCCTGGCTGCACCTTCTGCCCCCTCGCCTGCATGGAGAGATTCCGGACTTTCTGCGCTGCCTTGACCTCTTCGTGCTCGCCAGCCAGCCTGTGCGCTCTCTGAAAAACTGCTGGGAAGAGCAGTTTGGTCATGTGCTCATCGAAGCCATGGTCTGCGGTGTCGCCACCCTCGGGTCAAACAGCGGAGCCATCCCTGAAGTCATTGGCATGAGAGAAGCCATCTTCCGTCACAGCGATGCAGACGCACTTCATCAGGTGCTTGGGGGGTTCGTCCGTGACACCATGGCTCGCCTCGACCTTGCGAAACGTCAGTTGGAGCGCACAAGGCTCCTCTACTCCCATGAAGCTGTGGCTCAGAGGTGGGCGGAATTCATCAAGCAAAGGTTGGTCGCATGAAGTCCGACTCTGAAAGTCTCAAAAGCGGTTTCGCAGGCATCGCGATTGATCTCTTGCGCGGCTTTCTGGCGCTCATGGTGCTCCTGGCGCACGCTTTGGAGTCAGGCCTGCTGGTGGTTGAAGGGGCGAAACTCCCTTCCTGGATGGCCGTGACTCTAGGGCACGGCGGCTTTTGGGTGAACGGCTTCTTCGTGCTCTCTGGCTTTTGCATTCATCGGGCGGTGATGGCGCTTCGTGAAAGGGGTGGGTCCTTTGCCGGTCCTTATCTGAGAGCGCGCCTCACCAGGCTGTATCCGATGTATTTTGTGGCATTGGCTCTCGCGCTGGTCATCACGCCTTGGCCGGGGGGCGGCTTGTTCATTTCCCACCTGCTGATGATGCAGGGCATCACTGGTCCACTGCCTGCCATCAAGCCCGCATGGAGTTTGACCTATGAGGTGGTTTACTATGCTGCATGGCCCCTGTCTCTCGTCGCCTGCGGCTGGTCTCCGCGCCGAGCTTTGATCCTGGCTGGTGGCGGCACTTTGATCCTGTCGGTTGGTCTCATGCTGGTTTGGAAAAAAGGCACAGGCGGTGCGGATGACACCTGGGTTCTACCTTTGGCCCTCATCGCGGCGAATTTCCCTTTATGGCTGGCTGGTGCCTGGCTGGCGGAGAGATGGGCTGATGCCATTCGGGCCTCATCAGGCTGGCTGGCATCTGCTGCTCTTGCATGGGTGATCACGGGCTATCTTCTTCATGCGTGGCTGTTGCATCGTGGAGCTTCGACCACGGTCATCGTGCTTCTGAGCTGGTTGGTTGTGCCGGGATGGCTTGGATTGATTCTCGGAAGCGCTGGAGTGGAGGCCTTGGGAAGATGGCGGCGGCTGGCCGGATGGCTGGGGCTGCTCAGTTACCCTCTTTACCTGCTTCATCAGCCATTGCTCGACATGATGGTGAAGTTCGGGCGTTCGTTGAATCTGTCCCCGAGTCTGGCGGAAGCAGTGTTGCTGCTCTGTTCCGGGGTGATGATCTTCATGCTGGCAGCAGGAGTGCCACTGGAGGTTGCCCTGTTGAAATGGCGGTCAGGCCATCTGGCCCGTCTGAAAGGTCGTGAACTGAAAACCGCTTCCGCATGAGCCTTCATCGCAAGGTCCTCTACCAGAATTACTCTGCGTCATTCGGCGTGCAGAAGACCTACATGCCCGAGTTTCAGCAGGCGCAGTATGAGTCCACTTATCCTGAATTGCCTGCGGAGCCTTCAGCCGCCATCGCGGACCTGGGCTGTGGCAAAGGGGAATGGCTTTCCTGGCTGGCAGCAAAAGGGTTTCAAAATCTCACGGGCGTGGACGGCTCGGAGGCCGACCTCTTCATCGCTCGCAGCCACGACCAAGTGGGTGTCAGCTGGGTCCATTCCGACCTCATCGAACATCTGGAGGCTCATCCCGCCAGCTACGACCTTCTCCATGCCAAGGATGTCATTGAGCATATGACCAAGGATGAGTTCATCCGCTTCCTGCTGGCAGCTCACAAGGCCCTGAAGCCTGGAGGCAGGCTCTGGCTGCTGACCTTCAATGCCCAGAGCCCGCTTTCATCAGCCACACGCTACGGCGACTTCACCCACGAATCTGGGCACACACCGGCGAGCCTCGCCCAATGCCTGCGGGCCTGCGGCTTCTCGGCCTTGCGTGTTTCGGGACTTCATTATTGCTCGCAGTCTGCTGGAGGCAGGGCTCGTGCCCTGCTTGGAGCCTTGTTTTACCGGGCCTGTCGCGTGCTCCTGAATCTTCGGCATGGCAAATGTGCCGCTTCGGAAGGGGTGGACCTTCATACCGCCCTGCCTGACTTGCTGGCCGAGGCCAGACGAGGCTGATTTGGCCTTTTTGCCAGACTGATCCAACCCCATGCTGCGCTGCCTCCACCTAGCTGCTTCGCGCTTCGAGCGTCTTTCGCGACCGGCGACAGCATTGCTTTGCCGACCCGAGTGGATTCATCTGGGCGAGCCTCCGATTGACTGGGCGGCGGAGGTTCGGGAGCAGTTTCGATTTGGGAATTGGAAGGGAGGCGTGCGGCTTTGGCTGGCCTCGCTCTATCGACGTTACAGGCCGCGGTATTCCCCTGAGGAATTGTCGCGCCTCTATGCCGCCTGTGAATTTCGCGAGTTCCAATTCGAAGCCGGTGGCCGCCTGGATTTTGAGGCTGCCAGCTTCGACTTCATTCTCAGCGAGCATTTTTTGGAACACCTGAACCTTCCCGATGCGCTCGCGCTGCTGCATGAATGTCAGCGTGTCCTTCGTCCGGGTGGCATCATCCGCACCAGCGTTCCGGATGCGGATTATCGAAGCTATGCTCCGCCGGAGCCGGCAGGTTATCCCAGCCCGCGCGTGCCCTGGAGGCATCATCAGAAGCACAAGTCCCGCTGGAATGTTCACAGCCTTTCTGAAGCGCTGCGCCTGGCAGGCCTGCAGCCCAAACCGGTCCAGTATTGCTCGGATGATGGCCAGTATCATGATGATCTCGGGAACGTCGCCGAGATGGCAAGAAAGCTGCAGCATCCGGCTGGGGAACTGGTGGCGACGACCAATTACTTTCGCCGCCTGCCGTCGCTGATCGTGGATGGCATCAAGCCTTCACAGTTTAGGGCATGATGAACCGTTTCTTCATTTATGGCCGTGAGGTGCTGGTTTCCCTGCCGCTGCACCTGATCAAAGGCTGGAAGCATTTTGGCTGGCGTGGCGCCTGGCTGGCGTGGTGCGATCTGGTCTTCACCTGCCTGCCCATGCCCGTCAGCATTCCTGGTTTTGGCCTGTTGATTCGTCGCCACGAGGCGCGCAGCCTGATGGACAATTTTTGCCTGGGAGAGCTGCGCTGTTTGGAGGTCGAGGAAGCCATTCAGAACCATGCTGAACCCTTGATCGTGGATCTTGGAGTGAACCTGGGCATGAGCATCCGATGGTGGTTTCATTTGAATGCCAAGGCCCGAGTCGTCGGAGTTGAGATGATGCAGGAGTCGCTGGATTACACAGGTCAGCGCTTGAGCCTCAGCCACCCAGGCGCAGCGTGGACGCCGGTGTGTTGTGCGGTGGCTGCGGCTGATGCTGAACCCATGGAAATTCACTACACCGATCCGCTGGAAGGCACTACAAGCGCCAGTCAAACCATGGGTGAAAGGCACCGGTGCGTGCCAGTGCGCTGTCTCGACAGCCTGCTGCCTGAAGTCAGCGAGGTGATGCTGATCAAATGCGACATTGAAGGCTTCGGCGGGCATGCTCTGGAGGGCGGACGTGCTGTTCTGAAGCGCACCCGGTATGTTGTCACAGAGACACATGGCGCCGAGGAGATGGCACTGATGAGCCGCGTCCTCTTTGAGGAAGGATTCACCCCTTTTCAGCTCAGTTCTCGGTCCCTTTGGTGGCGAAAGGAAAAGGTCTGATCAGCGCATTCGAGCCATCACCAACTCATGCACACGGTCCACGCTCCAGCGCTTAATGCAGGCC